>JBBQUE010000718.1:0-2558 GCA_038212805.1 Bryobacterales bacterium
CTTACTAGTCGCGGCACCGGGTGGATCTGTCGCTGGCGATTGGTTGTAATAACCCGCATCGTAACGGTCGTTAACCCATTCCCAGAGATTCCCCAGGCTGTCCTCAAGTCCCCAGGCGTTCGGAGCTTTTTTGCTCCCCACCGCATGTGGGCCATTGCCATTTTCGAAGAGCTTCTTTACATAGTTGGCCTGATCCGTGTCCCAAAGCTGTTTACTATTTAGCGGCTTTTTACCGCTATTGTCCCCGAACCATGCGATTTCTTCCAGCTTTCCATAACGCGCGCCCGTGCTGCCCGCCCGTGCTGCATATTCCCATTCCGCTTCTGTTGGCAGGCGCAGGTCGCCAGCCCATTTGCAATACGTAACAGCTGCGTTCCACGAGACGGCCGTGGCGGGCAGGTCCGCGGAATTGTTCAGTTTTCTTCCCAAAGTGTCTCCCGATTTCAAAGATTCGGCGGATGGACTGGCTGCCAGGAAGGTTTTGTACGCGCCAACCGTGACTTCGGTCTTGCCCATCCAGAAACCCTTGCCGATGGTTACCTTGTGCGCCGGCTTCTCGTCGTCGTAACACTCCGTGTCACCTGGAGAGCATCCCATGGTGAAGTGGCTGGGCGGAATCCAGACGTAGCTCAAGCCATCTTTCTCGTTGCGCTTGATATCACCGGCGTTCAGTTTCTCCTGAATTCTCTCGGCTGGCGCCGCAGGCGTGGTCAGTTTCTTGATGCGGCCCTGGATACTCACCACATAGACGCCTGCGCCTGGAGTGGTTCGATGTTCCCTGACGTACTCCCGCAGCTCTTCAACGTCCTCGCTGGTCTTCACCAGATCGTATTGTTCTCGAGCCACGCGCAACATTTCCTCAGAGCGAAGGGGTGCATCGGGTTCAACGCCCATGGTCTGTACGGGAATGCCGTTGCGCGTGCCGTTGTACTTCACGCCCTTAGCCTCAGGGTTGTAATTCACAAAGACAAAATTGCCGGAGACGTAATCCTTACCCTTTCGCCGGAGGTGGTTGTCACTATCCGGAGTCATCTTCTTATACACGGTATCGAGTTCCCTGCCAACTTGCGCCTGTGCGTTAGCAAACGCCTGGTTGATGGTAATAAATGGGATTTTCTCATTAAGACCGTTCTCGAGAGCATCGACCAGCGCGTTGGTGAACACTCCGTAGCCTTTGCCTTCGCTGCCGACCTGATATGCCTCGCCTTCACCCGTCGTAGCTGTGAGAAGGATGCCGGCTGGTTCGGCGCCTAAAGAACTCACGGGATCTTTGGATTGCACAAGCTTACCGGAGGAACAGGTGTCGAGAATCATCAAAACCTGTTTGGCTACATTGACATAGGCCCAATTCTTCAGCGAATGCATGTCCAGGGTATCCGTGACGTAATCGTTATGTTCGGGGTCCGCATGGCCGAAAAGGAGGGAACCGCTCTCGCCGTAAGGGCTCCCATGACCCGAGTAATAGAAGAGGAAGCGATCACGATCAGTAAGGTATCGCGGATCGCTCCGGCTGAATTTGTTCAGCATGTAAAGGCTGAGTTCCGTGCTGTTGACCGCGTCGTCCCGCATTTCGAAAACCGTGTCAAACCCGCCGGGCCCGAGCAGAAACTTGCGCATGCGGGAAACATCAGTCGCAGTGTGCTTTAGGGGGTTCAGGGGATGATACTTGCCAACTCCTACCAGGAACGCCACGCTGCGGCCGAAGGGCAGGGCTTTCGGCTTCATCAAGTTGAACTGCTGAAAGAGCCGTTCCCAGAAGGCCGGTTCCAGACCGGGTTTGCGATCAAACCGCCAAACGCCATTCCCTTGGTGGACCGGCTGGATGCCGTCAGGGTAAGGGCCGGGCGGCGGTTGCTGGGCAACTAAGGGTAGCGCGGCCAGCAGGGCCAGAGTCCATCGCGCGATGCTCATTTGTCCGCTGCCTCCTTGCGCTTGTCGTAGAGTTCCTTCCAGAAGAATCCGTTTTCAAAAGCTACCAGATAGACCATGGCACTGGCGGGATCGTCCAGATTCTTGAGCGAAAATCCCTTGCCCATGCACGCGGTGGCCAGTGGGATGAAGATGATGGGCGATGCGAAAACGGGTGCGAGGAACACGCCCCAATCCCACTTGGTGCGGTGCCGATTGGGGCGTTCGAAATGGCGGTAGCCGTATTGCGCCAGCATTCCGAACAGCATGCAGAGGTACAGGGCGATCCAGAGAGGCCAATCTTCGCGAAGTCCCATGGAGACTACGTTGGTTTGGGGAAATCTGAAGTAGTGGCGAAGGATGAGACTGAATGCGAGTAATGCCGCGAGAGTAAAGTAGAAGGGCCGCCACTCGCCGGACTTCCGTGCCGTAAGCGCGGAAATGGCAATTAGCCCCAGCATGGAGACGCTGATAAGGACGTTCATTTCCGGCTGCATCGAGACTATGATAGCTTTATCTCCAATGGACCGGGTAGGGTGATCCGCTATCAGCCCGTGGTGAAAGTCAAAAAAGCACGCTTGCTCACGCGCGCGGCTCAGTAGCTCGGCCCGGTGCCTTGTGCGGGGTCAGATGGCGTTGAACTCTATTCA
>JBBQUE010000719.1:0-2554 GCA_038212805.1 Bryobacterales bacterium
ATTTCCACCGCTTGAAATTCCCAAACCTCGTGCCATGCTCATAACGGAAGCGGTGCCATTCCCAACTTCCCAATCCCCCCCAACCTAAGGAGCAACAACATGGCCACCAGCCGCCAGATCGAATCCGCTCGCCTCAATGGAGCCAAAAGCCAGGGCCCCGTAACCCCCGAAGGCAAGGCCCGCAGCGCCCAGAACGCCCGGAAACACGGCCTCAGCGCCACCATCCTCCTAGCCTCCGAGTCCAGCGAAGAACTCGATCATCTGGTGGACCGCCTCAACCACCGTTTCCCTTCGGACGACATCCTCGATGAACTGCTCGTCGAAGAAATGGCCGTCGCCAAATGGCGCCAATGGCGGACCTGGAACGTCGAACACGCCATCATCAACGACGAAATGCAGCGCCAGGCTCCCCAACTCGCCACCGAATATCGGGAATTAGACCTAAACACTCGCACCGGCCTCGCCATCAAGGGCCTGAACGCCGAATCCAGGTTCATCTACAATCTCAGCCACTACGAATCCAAACAGCGCAACGCCTACCACAAGGCCGAAGAAAAACTGAAGCGTAATGAGAAGGAATCCGCCCGCCGGAGGATAAACGAACCGGATTTGAAAGCGGCCTAAACCCAATACTCGTCACTTTGGACACTTTGCGCCACTCTTTTTCCCGGGCCGCGCACGTAAGTGAGCGGTCCGCCGGTTTGCGATGACTACGTTCAGTGACGAGTATTGGGCCTAACCTAAACCTTATTATTCTTGCGGGCCTATCGCCCGAAGATGTAGCGCGCGCGCCGAATGTCGGCCCCGCCGTTCAGGACGTCACCCGTTTTCAGAATCAGGATGGGGGCGGAAGCGTTGCTCCATTCCCCGGTAACGTTCACTTTGTGGCCCAGCGCGGACATGCCTTCCATGGTGGCCTTGGGCATGCGGTTTTCCAGGCTCAGGCGTCCGGGGACGAAATCATGCGAGCCGAAGGAGCTATAGAAATGCTCCGTCTGGAAGCGCGCGGCTTCCACGGCTTCCTGGGCCTGCATGCCGAACTCGATGACATTCAGCACCACTTGTAACAGCGCCTGATCCTGGTTATCGCCGCCGGGCGTGGAGAGTTCCATCACGAACTGGCCGGATTTGGTGATCAGGGTGGGGCTCAGGGTCACGCGCGGGCGCTTGCCGGGCATGAGCTGATTGGGGTGGCCGGGCGTCAACACAAACGATTGCAGGCGTGAAGTCAGGGGCACCCCGGTATCGCCCGCGATCACGCTGGGCAGCCAGGCGCCGCTGGGAGTGGCGGAGAAAGCGTTGCCCATGCGGTCCACTATGTTGACGCAGGTGGTATCGTTCACGGGGCCATCGGCGGCGGGCGCGGCGGTGGGCATGGGGGTACGGCCGTTCAGGTCGCCGGGTCGGTGATCCATGGAGGCGTGCGCCGGATCAATCAGCTTGCGGCGGGTGGCGGCGTATTCCTTAGAGAGCAGAATGTCTTCGGGGATCTTGCTGAACCGGGGGTCGCCATAGAACATGTCGCGGTCGGCGAAGGCCAGCTTCACGGCTTCCACCAGGGTGTGCAGATATTGCGGGCTGTTGTGGCCCATGGATTTTAGATCGTAGCCTTCCAAAATGTTGAGCGCCTCAATCATCACCGGGCCTTGCGTCCAGAAGCCAGGCTTGTGGATCTCATACCCGCGGTAGGTTCCCTGGGTGGAAGGCTCAATGGTGGCCGTGGTCTTCTTCATGTCCTCATAGGTGATCAGACCGTCGTTCTTGTCGTTGAAGTCGCCAATGCGCCTGGCAATGGACCCTTCGTAGAACAGGCGGCGCACGGCTTCCAGCTTGGCAACGCGCTTGCCGCGGGCTTTCTTCTCGGCCTGGACCAAATCTTTCAAAGTCTTGGCGAGCAGGGGTTCGCGGAACACCTCGCCGCGTTTCACCACCACGTCGCCGGGATAGAAGAACTTCGTGGAATCCGGCCAGAGGTTCAGGATTTTCTGGTAATTCCGGAGCATGTTGCCGAACTCGTCGGGCATGGGGAAGCCTTGTTCGGCGTATTCAATGGCGGGCTGTGCCACTTCGGCGAAGCTCTTGGTGCCGTAGCGCTGCAAAGCTAAAATGAGGCCGGCCAGAACTCCGGGGGTGATGGCGCTGTGGATGCCCTGCATGGGGATGGGGGCCATGTGCGCGGCGTCTTCCCAGGGCTCCGGTTTACGGTTCTGGAAGTAAGCGACGGTGGCTTTGGCGGGCGCGATGCCCACTCCGCTGATAGCCATGACGGGCTGGCCATTCATCTTGATGAGCAGGGGCATTTCGCCGCCGAGGCCAAACCTGCTCTGTTCGGTGACGGACGCGGCCAGTACGCTAGCCACCCCGGCATCCACCGCGTTGCCGCCTTGGGTAAGCAGACGAAAGCCAGCTTCCACTTCGAAGTTATTGGCTGCGCCCACCATCTCGTGTGTGCCACGAACGGGGGGGAACATCGTGGGCGGTCCCTGGGCGAAAGCGGCGGTGGCCTGCGCGGAAAGCAGGCAGACGGAGATCAGGAGCGTTCTCATGGTTATCT
>JBBQUE010000720.1:0-2552 GCA_038212805.1 Bryobacterales bacterium
TGAAACACGTCATCCAAAGCGCATCGTCAGCCCACATCACCCCGTGGACTCCGCCTTCATCCGGCATGCGGTAGACGCCCACGGTGCGTCCCGTTTCCACGTCCACTTTAACGATGCGCCCGTAGGTAGGTTCACCCGGCCGCGCAAAACGGCCCAGGGGAGCACCGTTCGCGCCCATCCACAGATATCCGCCGCCATAGGCCATGCCGCTGGTGTTCGAGGATTCAGTGGGAATCTTCTTCAGAACCTCGCCCGTTTTCCAATCCAACAGATAGGCCACGTCGGAAACCTGCTCACCCACCCACAGGCCTTCGGGCGTGGCCTCCAGCGCGTTGGGATGGCCTTCGGGAGATTTGAAGAGCTTCGTAATGCGGGCGTTGCGAATCGGGACGCGGTCTTTCGCCGCAAGTCCAGCCGCCGCCAAAGAGGAAAGAAATAAGCGCCGGTTCAGCATCGACTTCAGACAATATCACATACGCGGCGGGGGCTGCTTGCCGATCAACTTCGCACACACATCCAACCGGGCAGCTCCGCGTTCGAGTGTTTCTTCTGGAACACGAAGAGACGCGGGAGGTTGGTGTATTCCACAAACGCACACGCAAATGCCTCCAGGAATCGCACCCCCTTATAATAGAAGAGATCGCTTCTCATGGCCTCCCAGACGCAAGTAATTGGCACCCGGTTTCAAGATCCGTCGTACGCCTTGGTGCGCACCGGCTTCGTGGCCTTCTGGTTATTTTCGCTGGCGCATCTGTTCATCGACTTGTACGCCAGCGCGCTGAGCACGTTTCAACCGCTACTGGGCGAGAAGTATGGATTGAGCCTGACGCAGGCCGGGACCCTGGGCGGGCTGCTTGTGTTTTCGTCCTCCCTGATGCAACCGGCTTACGGCATATTGTCGGATCGCTTCCATACGCGCATGTTTTCGGCGCTGGCCCCGGCGGTGGCGGGCATCTTCATTTCATCGTTGGGCCTGGCGCCCAGCTACGGCTGGATGGTTGCCATGGTGATGCTGGCGGGGGTCGGCGTGGCTTCGTTTCATCCGCAAGCCACGGCGCGCGCTACTTTGGGATTGCCCGGCAACCGCGGCCAGTGGATGGCGATCTTCATCAGTTGCGGGACGCTGGGGTTGGCGATCGGGCCCACCTATTTCTCCACTTTCCTGACGCGATTGGGATTGGCGCGCACCTGGTGGGCGGCCATCCCGGGTATTTTGATGACAGTGCTGTTGCTGGCCGGGCCGGACTCCACGCCGCCCGTCCATGCGCGCCACAAATTCGATCTCGCGCCGCTCCGGGCCGTATGGAAACCGCTGCTGTTGTTGTATGTCCTGGTGGTGATTCGCTCCATTGTGCAGGTGGTATACACGCAGTTTCTGCCGCTCTATCTGCACCGCGAGCGCGGCTATTCGCTTACCGCGGCCAGCCTGGCGTTGACCCTCTACCTGGCCTCCGGAGCCCTGGGGGGATTCGTAGGCGGCAACCTGGCCGACCGCTTTGGGGGCCGCCGCGTGATCCTGATTTCAATGGCGGGCTGCCTTCCCGGAATCGCGCTTTTCTTCCTGGCCGATGGCGCCTGGTCCCTAGTAGGCCTGGCATGGTCTGGCCTGATGCTGCTGTTCACGCTGCCGGTGAATATCGTGATGGCGCAGGAACTTGCGCCCACGCAATCGGGCACGGTTTCGGCACTGATGATGGGCTTCGCGTGGGGCATGGCGGGTGTCATTTTCATCCCACTTACCGGCTGGGCGGCGGATCATTTCACCCTCAGGTATTCGCTGGCGGCACTGGGCTTGTTTCCGGTGCTTGGCTTCGTTTTGTCATGGAAGCTCCCCAAGTAAAGCGAGCGGTCTGCCTGCTGAGCGGGGGGCTGGATTCCGCCACCTGCCTGGCTTACGCGCTCCAGGCCGGGTTCGCTTGCCACGCTTTGTCGTTCGATTACGGGCAGCGCCACCGCATGGAATTGGATGCGGCGGCGAAGCTCGCGGCCAGCCTGGGCGCGGATGAACATGTAATAGCCCGGATCGATCTGCGCGTCTTTGGTGGCTCCGCCCTGACCGCCGACATCGACGTGCCTAAGCAGGGCGCGGAGGGCGGCATCCCGGTGACCTACGTTCCCGCGCGCAACACTGTGTTTCTGTCGTTCGCACTGGCCTGGGCGGAAGTCTTGGAAGCTTCCGACGTCTTCATCGGGGTGAATGCGATCGACTATTCAGGCTATCCCGATTGCCGTCCGGAGTTCATTGAGGCCTTTGAGCGCATGGCCAACCTGGCCACCAAGGCTGGCGTGGAAGGGCGCACCCGGCTGCGCATCCACACCCCGCTGATCACGCTGACCAAGCGTGAAATTGTGCTGCTGGCGCGCGATCTGGGCGTGGATCTCAGCTTAACGCGGAGTTGCTACGATCCCGGACCCGCCGGGGAAGCCTGCGGATTGTGCGACAGTTGCCGGCTTCGTTTGAAAGGTTTCCTGCAAGCCGGCTTGGCGGATCCCATCGCGTATGCGCATCGCTGAGATCTTTCACTCCGTGCAGGGGGAAGGGTCGCTGGTGG
>JBBQUE010000721.1:0-2550 GCA_038212805.1 Bryobacterales bacterium
GGGTCCAGCCGGGATTCGCCGTTCCGCCATACCTGTGGACCTGGACGATTTCAATGAGCGCATCGTACTGGCTTTTACCGGCGAACCGCGTAATTCCGGGATCAACCACTGGGAGGTCACCAAGGCCTACATTGATGGCGACCGCGCCGTGCAACGCAATTTCGATCGGATCAGCGCTATCGCCATCGCCATGCGAGCCGCCGTGGAGCAGGGCGCCTGGACCGAGGTGGGCCGCCTGCTCCGGGAAGAATGGACCAACCGGCGGAAGAACGCGCCCGGCATCACCACGCCCCTGATCGATGAACTGGTCCGGGTGAGCCGCAAGTCTGGCGCACTGGGAGCTAAGGTGTGCGGAGCCGGGGGCGGGGGCTGCGTATTTTTCCTGGTGGAGCGGGGTGCACGGGAACGGGTCAGCCAGGTGATTGCGGCTGCGGGCGGAACGGTACTGCCGGTGAAAGTCGCGCCCAAGGGCGTACAAGTGAAGGTGCTGCAACCAGACTAATGGACCTGTTACTGGCGGCTTTGAAGAATGATGCCGGGGTAGCGCTGGACGTAGCGGCGCTGGAATTGGCGCGTCTGGAGTTCCCTTACCTCAACGCGGAGCTCTACCTGGAAATGTTGGACCAGCTGGCTGACCGTGTGAACGACCGGCTCCTACCTGACGCTTCGGGGGTGGCCTTCATCGACGCGCTGAATCGGGAACTGTTCCGCGATTCCGGTTTTCGCGGAAATCAAACCGATTACTACAATCCGCGCAACAGTTGCCTGAACGTGGTGCTGGATACGAAACTGGGGATACCGATCACGCTATCCATTATCTACATGGAGATTGCGCGGCGGCTTAGGCGAACCGTGCTAGGCATCGGGCTGCCCGGTCATTTCGTGGTGGAATACCGCGACGCCAACACTTCCTTCTACCTGGACCCATTTCATCACGGCCGAACCATTACAGAAGCAGACTGCAATGAGATTGCCCTGGATCACGCGCAGGTGGAGATTGTGAACGACGCCGCCGCGCTGCGGCCCGTGAGCAACGCCTATATTCTCACGCGCATGTTGAACAACCTGCGAGCCGCGTATTTCCGGGCCGGGGACTTCAAGAAAGGGGCCAGCGTGCTTGACGTGCTGGTGGAAACGTTCCCCCGGAATTCTGAATATTACAAATCCCGGGCCGTGGCAAGGCTGCAGCTGCGGCAGTTCCGGGGAGCCAACGCCGACTTCCGGGAGTACCTTCAGATTCTTCCCGACGCGCCAGACCGGGCTGAAATCGTGAAGCAACTGGAACTCCTGCAGCGTTTTTTGAGTTCGCTGAACTAGTTACTCCACGGTGAAGGTTTTTCGCGTTTCGAAGGTCTGGCCACCCAAATTGTCGCGGATGCCCAGCACAATAGTGTACTGGCCTTTCTGTAAATCCTTGGGCAGGCTCAAGCTCAGGATCCCTGGCGTGTAACGCTGCCGGTAAAATGATTCGCGCTTCTCTTCGGCGGCTTTCAGGTTCTGATAGGTCACGCCCCCGCCTGGACGGAGCACGGTCAACCCGTATTCGATATCGAACAGATTTTTCTCGCCCAGCTTGTACCCGGTCATGTCGAAGCGCGCCCACAGCATGTCTCCGGGACGGTAGGCGGCAATCTTCAGGGGATCACGATCGTCCTCGGATCGTAGAAAACGGAAATTCCTTTCGACCATGGTTTCGCTAGGGGGAACGTCGCGGGCCTCTACTAAAAACCGGATGGATGCCTGGGTTTCGGTCTTCGAGGTTTCATCTTTCACCCTCACCAGTACCGTGTATTTACCGGAGTCCGCCAGGGGTGGGATGGCCAAAGTTTGCCGGATTTTCGGTTGCCACTCTTTATCTTCCGGGGCGAGGTCGGCGTCAATCTTCCCGCCCGCGGCCGGCTCGATCAGCAGCCCAGCGGCGTCCCGCGTTTCAACGGTATAGCTCAGGTGAATCCTGGGTGATTCCTCGCCCGCCTTGGTAAAGCTGGAGACACGGCAACTGAAAAAGACTGTCTCACCCGCCAGAAAATGGGAATCTAGAGGGACGGGAAGGCCATCTTCCATCTGCGCCAGGCTGGGCTGTTCGATTTTTAGCTTCCTGTTCTGGCCGAACGCAGCGGTGGGAAGAACAAAGCCTAAGAGAACGATCAAGAGTTTGGTCATGGGAAGGAGTGTCACCTTGCTACTAAGACGGCAATTAAGACCGCAACTAATATTGCTTTTCAACCTTGGGCTGTGGGCCGCCGCCGCGTTTGGCCAGGCGGAGCATCCGCTGACGGGCCGCAAGATCGCACCCGTGATGGGTTTCGCTGGCGCGGAATGGCTGGAGCGTTCCGAGCGGGAGCGGGAAGAAGCACCGGAGCAGGCCATCAACCTCATGGACGTGAAAAAGGGCATGGTTGTTGCAGACATCGGCGCTGGAACCGGTTACTTTTCCACCCGCCTGGCGCGGCGTGTTGGGCCCACCGGTAAAGTCTATGCCAACGATGTTCAGCCGGAAATGCTGGACCGTCTCCGGGAACGCAGCACCAAGCTCAAGCTGGGCAACAT
>JBBQUE010000722.1:0-2543 GCA_038212805.1 Bryobacterales bacterium
TATCTTCCACCGATGCCCTGGTGTGTTCTCCAGCTTGATGTTGGCTTTGATAAATTCCACCGCCCGGTAAGCGCCGGTGGTGACGGCCTGCATGGAAGCGCCCGTGAACCAGTAAATCACCGCGCCGCCCGCGATCAACCCCAGCAGAAACGGCGGGTGCAGGATCGACAGGTTCGAAAGCAGTTCGGGTTTCAGGCCCTTGGTCAGCGCCACAATGATGGAGAACGTCATGGTAGTTGCGCCCACCACGGCGGTCCCGATCAGCACCGGCTTCGCGGTGGCCTTGAACGTATTGCCCGCGCCGTCGTTCTCTTCCAGATTCTGCTTGGCGCGTTCGAAATCGGGATGATACCCGTAATTTTTCTTGATCTCCGCCTCAATCCCCGGGATGGATTCAATCATCGACAGCTCATACACGGACTGCGCGTTGTCCGTTACCGGGCCATACGAATCCACCGCGATCGTGACCGGACCCATGCCCAGAAAACCAAACGCCACCAGCCCAAACGCAAACACCGCCGGAGCGATCATCATCCCGCCCATTCCCATGGTTGAAATCCCATAAGCGGCGGTCATTAAAGCCAGAATTGCCATGCCCAGCCAGTAAGCGCTGAAATTGCCCGCCACCAGACCCGACAGAATATTGAGCGATGCCCCGCCTTCCCGTGACGACGTCACCACTTCGCGCACGTGTGCGGAATCGGTAGAGGTAAACACTTTCACCAGTTCCGGAATCACCGCGCCCGCCAGAGTTCCGCACGTAATCACGCTCGAAAGCTTCCACCACAGCGACGGATCGCCGCCGATTTCGGGAATCATCAGATACGAAACCACATAAGTTAAGGCGATGGAAATAATAGACGTAAGCCAAACCAGGAAGGTCAGCGGAGCTTCATAGTTCATCTCGTCCACATTTTGATAGCGGCTCTTGGCAATGGCTTCGTTTATGAAATACGAGAGGCCGGAGGAGACCACCATCATGATGCGCATGGTGAAAATCCACACTAAAAGCTGCACTTTCAGCGCATCGTTATTCACCGCCAGCAGGATGAACGAAATCAGCGCGACGCCGGTGACGCCATAAGTCTCAAAGCCGTCCGCGCTGGGGCCTACCGAATCGCCCGCGTTGTCGCCGGTGCAATCCGCGATCACGCCCGGGTTGCGCGCGTCGTCTTCCTTGATCTTAAAGACGATCTTCATCAAGTCCGCGCCGATATCGGCGATCTTGGTAAAGATGCCGCCCGCCACCCGCAAAGCCGCCGCACCCAGCGATTCGCCGATAGCGAAACCGATGAAGCAAGGGCCCGCGTAATCCCCTGGGATAAACAGCAGGATGAAGAGCATCAGCAGCAGCTCAACGCTGATCAACAGCATCCCGATGCTCATGCCGGCCTTCAAGGGGATGGCGTAACACGGATACGGCTTGCCTTGCAGACTGGCGAACGCGGTGCGCGAATTGGCGAACGTGTTCACCCGGATTCCGAACCACGCCACGCCGAAACTGCCCGCAATGCCGACGAAGCTGAATAGCAGGATGATGACCACCTTCTCCGCCGCCATGTGCCGCAAAAGCCCGAAATACAACAGGATGATGGTGCCGATGAAGGCCTCCAGAATCATCAGAAACTTGCCCTGGGTCAGGAGATACGTCTTGCAGGTTTCGTAGATCAGCTCGGAGATTTCGAGCATGGAGGGATGCACCGCCATGTTTTTGAGCTCGGTGTAAATCATCAGCCCAAACAGCAGACCCAGCCCGCAGACTCCCAGTCCGCTCAGTAGCAGGGTACGCCCGTTGATGCCGCCCAGGAATGTGGACTGGCTCAGATCCGGCAATATCAGTTCCGCCTCACCGCCGACCGCATGCGTGGGGGCTGCCTGGGCAAACGAAGCGTGGGGAGCACCCAACAGCAGGACCATCAGCATCAGCGCCGGCAAGAGCGCAATCAGAAAACGAAGGCATGCGTCTCGCGAATTACCGGCGGGGTTCACCGGCCGCACACACGCACGGATCTTTCCTATGGAACAAGTTAGCAAGCAATCCTCCAGGGAACGGTAGAAAATCTGGCCAATGGTACTTGGCCAGCAACCCGTTAAGATATCGCACGCCGTTCGCAGACGCAACCGTGACGGTACTGTCACTGTCCCACCACCAAAAGGTGGCCATCGTTTTGGGAGTAAATCTTGCCATCGGGCCCCAGTGAGACCGGCGTATAGGCCGCCCCGATCGCCGACCGCAGGAACAGTTGGCCCCGCGGCACCCCGCCTTGCCCGATCACATACAGGTTGCCATCCTCGCTATTGGCATAAACCGTGCCGTTAGCGTCCACCGCCGGGGCATTCACGCACCACTCGAAGCCCACGGAGCCAGTGGTGTTGCGGAAGCTCCATTCCGGCTTCAAGGCCGCGCTCAACTGGGCGATCAGGTAAGGCCCGGGCTCGCTCACGGGGCAGAATTTAGGGTCCCCGCAATAGGAGCCTACGTCATATTGGTTGTCTTTCAGGATTACGGAATAGGTTCCATCATGGGGATAAACGGCGGGTGT
>JBBQUE010000723.1:0-2537 GCA_038212805.1 Bryobacterales bacterium
CCTGGGCAAGCGAGCCACCGCCCGCACCGCATCCGCCAGCGGCTGTTCGCCCACCAGCGGAATCGTGTCAACCGAAATATGTTCGCCGCGAATATTGTGCCGGTCCGCTTCCGAGATCGCGCCGATCGCTACCTGCCCCACCTGCGCCCCGCCCCCGACAATGATGATGCGCTTCCCATAGATGGTCTGCAGCGTCTTCACCATCTTCACATCGCGCACAATCGCCAGCGCCCGCAGATCGCTCTCCAGCGCCGCGGCGTCGGAAGGCACTTCAATCTCAAAGTAGACGCGCGAAACGGGCGGCTTGGCTTCAATGATCTCTACCGAACTGATATCGCCGCCGTGGTGCGCAATCACCCCGGTAAGTTCGTGCAGCACGCCCGGCCCGGCGCTTGCGACGATCTCAAATCCGATCTTCATGCCTGATCTTCATGCCTGATCTTCATGCCTGATCTGGGGGCACTTCATATTTGCGCAGCAGCTCCGCCCAATACCCGTTCGCGCGCAGCAGCATCTCCACCACCTCCCGGACCGCCCCGTTCCCGCCACTAGCCGCCAGTACATGCGCCGCGCATCGCTTCACCTCCGGACGCGCGTTCGCGGTGGCAATCCCCAATCCCACGCGGTTCATGATCACAATATCCGTCAGGTCATCGCCAATGTAGGCCACATGTTCGCGCGCGATGCCGGAATCCGCCAGAATCTCTTCCAGAATTGGAATCTTCTCGATATGGCCCTGATAGATGTACGTCATCTTGACCTGCTTGGCCCGGGTCTCCGTGGCGGGGGAAACGCGCCCGCTAATTACGCCAGTCTTGATTCCCTTCCAGCTCAGCCATTGCAGCGCTATGCCATCCTGCGCATCGAAGCCCTTCGTCTCCACCATGTTGCCGTGCGCATCCGGTACGATATACAGCTTGGCGTCCGTCATTACGCCGTCCACATCCATCAGCAGCATCTTGATCCGTGCCGCCCGTTCCATCACTTCCGGAGTAGGTTTAGTCATTAGGTATACAGTTGTTGAAACAGTTTGGCCTGGGCGGCTTGTACCTTGCGATAGAGCATGGATCGCTCCGCCACCGCAACATCCGGCGGACCCAGCTTGGCCGCAAATCCCGCCACGCGGGGAATCGCGCCCAGCCGTTCCAAAGCCAGCATCGCCGCGCCCCGGCTGGTGGCTTCCCGCTCCGTGCACGGCAATACGTCTTTACCCAGGGCGTCGGCCATCATCTGCGCCCACGCCGGACTGGCCGATAGCGCGCCGCCCGACGCAATCACCCGTTGCGGGATGCCCAGACTGCTGGACATCATTTCATAAATCTGCCGGAACCGCAGCGTCACCGCTTCCAGCGCGGCATGCAAAATATCCACCGGCGTGGTGGAAAAGTCCAGCCCCGTGAACGCGGCCCGCAGGTCAGCCCGCCAGTAGGGCGACCGCTCCCCCGCAAAAAACGGCAGCACCACCAGCTTGTGGGATCCCGGCTGGCGCAATCGCAATTCCCGCTCTATCTCTGCATGTGGGGGCAGCTGCAGTGTCTGCTGCATCCAAGCATAAACGTCGCCGCCGTTTGATAACGCGCCGCCCAGAATGTAGCGTTTCGGGTCCACCCGGTAGCACCACAGGCCGTCCGGAATCTCCACGCTTTCCGCCTCAACCACGGCCCGCATCGCACCGCTGGTCCCTACCATCAGCGCGAATTCGTTTACCGTGGTGCATCCGCTGCCCAGGCTGTTGCACGCGCCGTCACCCAACGCCGGGAACCACGGAATCCCCTGCAGCAAAGGCCACTGGGTGCGGTACGGCTCCTGAAGCTGATCTTGCGCCTTATCCAGTTGCGTCTCTGGATAAAGCTGCTCACGCTTTACCGGCAGTGCATCCAGCATCTCCGGGTCATACGTGTTGGCCGCCTGCAGCCACAAGCCGGATCCCGACACCATGGACGTGGACGCCACCGGATCGCCAAACAGCTTCAGAAACAGATACTCGCCGAACGACATCCAGCGTTTGGTAGCGGCATACGCATCCGGACATTTCTGGGACAGCCAAAGCAATTTGGCGGGCCAGTAACTGGGATGCAGGCGGCACCCGGTACGGGCATGTACCCTGGTTGCGTCCATGCGCTTCGCCAGATCCAGAGACTGCGGCGTGCTACGCGTATCGAACAAATGCAAAATCCGCGTCGTCGGTTTGCCCGCGCCATCCACTCCCAGAAAGCTGTGCCAGAAAGTATCGAACGCCACAGCCGCGGGCTTCACGCCGGACGTTTGAAGCTGCCCGTGGAGCGTCGTCAAGCACTCCAGGCAGAGTTGCAGCAGCGCATCCGGATCCACTTCCACGCCACCGTCGTGCGTGGTTGTAACGTGATAAGTGCGTTGGTCGCCGAAACCGGGCTGATCGTCCCCGCACCCATCGAACAACAGCGTCCGGACGCTCGAAGTACCCACGTCCAAAGTCACGATCTGAGGTTGGCTGAAAGGCAACTCTCGTTATATCACCTCGCCGGAATACAAATCCGCGTTTGAAGCAATGAAAAAGT
>JBBQUE010000724.1:0-2535 GCA_038212805.1 Bryobacterales bacterium
GCTACAATCTTTTGGCGGACGATCTTGATACCGCGCTGACCGCCTTCGCCCATGACCGTGGCATCGGACTAATCAACGCGAGCCCATTGCACATGGGGGTACTAACCGACCAGGGCGCACCGCCGTGGCACCCCGCCCCTCCAATGGTCCACCTGGCGGCCCGGAAGGCGGCCGAACTTTGCCGGGCTCGCGGAGCCGATCTCAGCCGGGTAGCGCTGCAGTATTGCCTGGATAACACCGAAGTCGCCACCACACTCTCCGGTTTCGCGACTGCCCGACAGGTGCGCGCTAATGTGGAAGCGGCCTGTGCGCCGCGCGATCCGGGCTTGACCCACGATCTACTCGCGCTCTTGAGGCCGGTCCGCAATTTGATTTGGCCGACAGGACTGCCCGAGAACCTGGATGGCGCGACGGTATACTGAGGCAGTGCAAGTTGATCCTTCCAGCACCGAAGCCAGAAACATCTACAAACTCCTGATCGGCTCCGTGGTTCCGCGGCCCATCGCGTTCGTTTCCAGCCTAAGCGCCAGCGGCGTTCCGAACCTTGCCCCGTTCAGCTTTTTCACCGTGGTGAGCGCCAACCCGCCGGTGATCTGCTTTTCGCCGATGAACCGGACCAGCGGAGATCCCCACAAGGACACCAGACGAAATATCGAAGCCACTGGGGAGTTTGTGGTCAACGTGGTCTCGGAAGACTTTGCCGGTCCCATGAATCTCTGTTCAGGCGAGTACCCACCGGATGTGGACGAATTCGTAGTGTCGGGGTTGACGCCAATCCCCAGTGTGCGGGTGAAGCCCGCCCGGGTGGCGGAATCCCGTGTCCAGATGGAATGCCGGCTGCTACAAGTTGTTCCCGTTAGCGAGCAGCCGTTGGGGGGATGCCTGGTGCTGGGAGAAGTGCTCTTGTTTCATGTGGATGACGCGATTGTGCAGAACTACTCCATCGACCCGGATCGGTTGCGCGCAATTGGGCGCATGGGTGGCCCTACATATACGCGGACTAGGGACCGGTTTGATTTGCAGCGACCCTAAGAGCCCGTGTGGGGAAGCGGCTCAAGCTCTGAATTATCACCCAGTGGAATCAATGGTTTACGCGCAGGTAGGGTAGGTGGCTTCGCCTGTCCGGCCCTTCACTACGGGCTGCTAAACTAACACGTACGCGTCTTGGGGCGTTTCCCGGCCTGCGCGCGACGGCCCGCTTCCACCGCGCTCCCGGCCCACAACCGGAGCGCCTCCGGATCCTCGAAGGTTTCAGGCGGCAGTTGGCAATATTGCATAACTCCCGGCCGATCCGGAAATGGCCGGAATGGGGCCAAGCCACGAGCTTCGAAGGCGGGGCGGTTGTGCCGGTCCACCTTCAGGTAAACCTCGCCACTCGCGATCAAGGCAAACGGGATGCCGTCGCAATACAGCACGTGGCCACCAAACATGGCCCTGGCCGTGATGGCCCCCAGGGGCTCAAAGTGCTCGACTACGAACTCGACGTAGGTATTCTTCGCGCTCAATGACTGTTATTATGCCAGTTTGAGGCACAGGAAGAGAGTTGCGCTTTCATGGAGTTCCGGTAAGGATAGCGCGTGGGCGCTGCACGTTTTGCGCCAGGATCCGGGCGTGGAAGTGGTCGCGTTGGTGACGACAGTGAACCAGGAGTTTGATCGCGTGGCCATGCATGCGGTACGACGCGAACTGTTGGAGGCGCAAGCGAACTCCGCCGGGGCACCGCTCTGGATCGTGCTGCTGCCCTGGCCCTGCTCGAACGCCGATTATGAAGCGCGCATGGGAGCCTTATGCGAACGAGCGATCAGCCAGGGCGTGGAGGCAATCGCATTTGGGGATCTGTTCCTCGAAGATATACGCCGCTACCGGGAGGACCAATTGGCCGGAACGGGGCTGGAACCGTTGTTTCCGCTGTGGGGTTTGCCGACCGATGCATTGGCTAACACCATGATGGCCGCTGGCTTACAGGCTCGCTTGACCTGTGTGGACCCAAAGGTTATTCCTGCCCAATTGGCTGGCAGGGAATTTGACGCGGCCTTTCTGAGCGACCTTCCAGCCGGTGCGGACCCGTGCGGAGAGCGCGGGGAATTCCACACGTTCGCATATGCCGGTCCGATGTTTTCCAAGTCGATCCGCGTAATTCCGGGAAAAGTAGTGGAGCGGGATGGCTTCGTTTTTGCAGATTTACTTCTTGACGCGAACGGCCAGTAACATGCTGGATGGCCGGCGGCCGTAGCCGTAGCCTAGCGAGAAGCCGAGGGGCCGAACCTTGGCCGGATCCTGGAACGCAGCGGCCAGATCTTTCTGGTATTCGTTGGTGAAGGGCCGGTCCGGCCGACTGTACTCTCCGTAGAGTTTCACGTTCCAATCCGGATTGTCAAAATAGTGAAAAGCGACACCGGTATCGTCCTGGAAAATCAGGTTGCTGGTTTCCAGAATCTGAGCGCGGATGGCCGCGCACATCTTCCAATGCAGCAAAAACGAAGCCGATTTCACCAGCGTATCGGGAGTTCCCTGGCTCTTCACAAAACGGGAGAA
>JBBQUE010000725.1:0-2520 GCA_038212805.1 Bryobacterales bacterium
GTGGGAAATCCGGTGCTCTCCAGCGGCAAGAGCATTTATAAGTGGTTTGACCCTGCCGCCTTCGCTCAGCCGGCCAACTTCACCACGGGAACTCTTTCGCGTACCTACACGGGTGTCCGGGCGGACCAGGCGAGAAACCTGGACTTCTCGCTGTTTAAGAATTTCAGCATTACGGAGAGGCTGAAGTTGCAGTTCCGGGCCGAAGCGTTCAACCTCACGAACACCCCCGTATTTGGGGCACCAGGGACCTCAGTGAACGGAGCCAATTTCGGCGTCATCACGGGTCAATCGAATGCTCCCCGAAATCTTCAATTGGCCTTGAAGATCTTGTTCTAAGTGGGCATGAGCGGGAGTGCCAGGGTCCTCCGCGGCACTCCCGTCCTCGAGTAAAGTTAGGCGATTACTTCTTTGATCACACGGCCCCCGATGTCAGTCAGCTTCTTATACCGTCCGGCGTGCAAATAGGTAAGCCGGTTCTGGTCCAGACCCATCAGGTGCAGCAAGGTCGCATGCAAATCCCGCACCGGAATCTCTTCATCCGCCGCGCGCACTGAGAAATCGTCCGTGGCCCCGAAGGTCGCGCCCGCTTTTACGCCGCCGCCCGCCATCCAGGAGACCAACCCGTACTGGTTGTGGTCGCGCCCTGGCTTGTCAGTGGTCAGGTTGTTATCGAAAGGCGTGCGCCCCATTTCGGACGCCCATACCACCAGCGTGGAATCCAGCAATCCGCGCGATTTCAAGTCGGCCAGCAATCCCGCGATGGGCTTGTCCACCTCGCGGCAGTGAACCGGTAACCGTTCCTGAATCGCGCCGTGATCGTCCCACCGGTCCCCGCCCGCGCCGTGCAGCAGTTTTACAAACCGCACTCCGCGTTGCACCATCCGGCGAGCCAGCAGGCATTGCCGGCCGAAGGGCTCCGTCACCGGATCGTCCAAGCCGTATAGCTTGCGCGTCACATCGGATTCCTTGCTCAGGTCCACCAGCTCAGGCGCTTTGGTCTGCATGCGGAACGCCAGTTCGTATGAGGCAATGCGCGCGTCTAGCTCACCGGTCCCGGAGCGCTCCGCGGCATGTTGCTCATTCACCCACTTCAGCAGATCAAGCTCGGAACGTTGCTGCGCCGGAGTCATATCGGAGCGCCGGTTCAGGTCCACAATAGGCGTCGCGCCGTTGCGGAAAAGCGTGCCCTGGTAAGCGGCGGGCAGGTAGCCATTCCCCCAGACGCTGGCCCCGCCAATGGTTGCGCCTCGCCGGTCGCCCATGACGACGAAACCCGGCAGATCCCGATTTTCGCTGCCCAGGCCATAGGTCATCCACGCGCCAATGGAAGCGCTGCCGGGAAACATATTGCCGGTCAGTGTATGGTAAACGGCGGGGCCATGATTGTTGTTGTCCACCTTCAGGCCATGGATAAACGCCAGGTCATCCGCGCGCGTGGCTAGATTGGGAAGCAGGCTGGACATCCACCGGCCCGATGCACCGTGCTGCTTGAAATCCCAATAGGGCGCAATAACGCGGTTCGGCGCGGCGGAAAAGGTGGCTAACTCGCCCGTGGTCCGGTCGGCTTTGGGCATCTGCTGGCCCGCATATTTTTTGAGCGCGGGTTTATGTTCAAACGTGTCCATCTGGCTCACGCCGCCTTCCATGAACAGGAAAATGCATCTCTTGGCCTTGCAAGGCAGATGTGGCGGCTTGGGAGCCATGGGGTTATCGGGCTCCACTGCCGCCCGGGCTGAATCGGCGGAAAGCAGGTCCATGAAAGCCAGGCCGCCCAAACCCAGGTAGGAATCGAAGAGCGCTTTGCGTCGGGTCATCATCTGATCGTCCTCAACTAATCCACATAAACAAATTCGTTCGAATTGAGTAGCACGCGGCACAGGGAATCCAGTGCCCCGTCGAACTTCTGAAAGCGCCGCAGTTCGTCCGGTTTCGGTGGCCGGTTCAGCACAAGTTCGAACAATCGCCGCACCTGCGCCCCCCGATCGGCACCGGCTTCCTTCTCCACGCGCTTCGCCAGATAGGCAGCTTCCTCATGCAGCAGATCGCCATTCATCATGGCCAGTGCTTGCAGCGGCGTGGTTGTGATGCTGCGCCGGTCGCACGATTCGCTGAACACAATGGCATCAAACGAAGCCATCATGGGCAGCGGCAGCGAGCGGCGCTGAAAAATATATACCGACCGGCGCCGGGCATCGGCCTCGTTTTCATTGGGTTCCCACATCAACCCGCCGGTGCGCCCATAACGCGCGAAATCGGCCAAATCGCCGGGCAGGGGAGGGAACACGCTGGGTCCGCCGCGCTCCAAATTGAGACGTCCGCTGACTGAGAGCACGCTGTCGCGAATCGCTTCCGCCTCCAGCCGCTGCCGGTTAAAGCGCCACAGCAACCGGTTTTCCGGGTCTTTCGTATTGGCTTTGAATGCCGGGTTCTCCGAAGCCTGCTGGTAGGTGTTCGACATCACAATCAGCTTCTGCATCGCCTTCACGTCCCAACCACTCTCGACGAAACGCAATGCCAAAT
>JBBQUE010000726.1:0-2510 GCA_038212805.1 Bryobacterales bacterium
GAGAGCGGCGTGCAGATCCGGAAAGCTGTCCGGCGTGGTCTTGAGGTAGCTTCCCGTAAGCTGAACGCGGAGCAGACGTTCGAACCCCCAGGAGTTCAGCTTGCGGACCACGGTGTCCAGACCGGCAGTGTTCTGCAGAGCGTTGAGCGCGGCGGCATCCCCGGGGTGCTCATACGATTGCGGCTTCAGACCTGTCAGCTTTTGGCGGGCCATGGGGATAACCGTTATATTACGTCAGAAACCGGTCCCGGAGTTGCCGTAGCGGCCACGTCAGCGCCCTGGCCAGCCGGTAAGCAGGGGATTGGGCGATGCGGGAGAATTCCAGTTCGCGCTCATACAGGTAGTGGATTTGCGTGTCGCGCCGGGCGAACTGCACCGCCAGATGGTGGGCTTCGTCCGCGGTCAGGGTATGGCCTGCCTCCACGTATTCAGGCATGGGGCTGGGCACGTAGATGGTTCCGTGGCTGGGGGCGGTTTGTGCGCGTGGACGCTCCCGGGTGTAGTAATAAACCGCGATGGAACGGCGCGACAGGTTGTGCTTCTCAGCAGGCAGCTGGATGGTCTGGAAGCCATGCCAAGAGCTTTCGGTGGTCTCAAAAATCACGCAGCGGTTCTCAAGCGGGACCACTGCGCGGGTACCATTTTCAGCGGACGGCAGCGTGGGATCCTTCTGCAATTCCAGCACGCCGCCCCATTCGGCATCCCATTCCGGGTTCAGGAACAGGATCAAATTAAGCCGCCGGTGATAGCGCGTGTGGGGGTGATAATTGAAATCGACATGGGTGTCCAGATCCTGCCCATGGCGATTTTCGTGGGTGCCGCCGCCCACGTATTCGGGATCGTATAGCAGCTTGGGGATGCCTGTGATGGCGGAGGTAAACGCCAGGAACTCCGCGCTCTTGAGCAATTGATCCAGGCGCGCATAGGCTGGGCCCAGCGATGCCAGATCCGGACGGACTGCCTTGCCGCCACGCTGGCCAAGTTCATTGGTGGAGAGGCCGGCATGGAACCCCGGGAACTGCTCCCGCAGCGCGCGGATCAAAGATTGGTCCAGGAACTGGTCTATCACCACATGCCGGAAAGGTTGCGCGGCTTCGAACTCGTGACGCAGATTGGCTTCGTTTTTTACCACTCCAGGCCGGACTTCCCTCACTTTACGTAGATGACGCCGAAGTGATGATCGGTGACTTCGCCCTTGGAACTCACTTGAAAATTCGATGTGATGTAGCCCGAAGCGCCCGCGAACTGGCCTTCGCCGCTATCCACCTTCCAACTGACTACGCCAGACACCATGCCGGGCTCCGCGCTGGGCTCCATGTGCCCTTCGCCCACGGTGCTGAAAACCAGGGCGTGGTCGCCGTCTCCAAACGCGATAGATCCACTCTCTAGGAATTTTTCCTTTCCGGTCATTTTGATCTCGGATTCGAAGAACGCCATTCCCCCTTCGAGGACATGGAACAAACCAGAGACGCCGTCCGGGCCCACTACGGTCTGCACAGTGCAACTGGTAGCGCTGGTGGTGGCCTTGAGCACCCCTTCTTCGGCTCCCGGAGTAGCTGTTCCCTTGAACTGCATGGTGTATGTAATTTGCCGCATCGTTCTACTGTATGCTGTCTGAAGGAGAAACGCATGTCTACCAACCCCCCTCCCGTGCCACCTTCCATGCCGCCCGGCGGCGGACAACCTTACCCGTATCCGGCGTATACGCCTCCGCTTCAGAAAAAGGGGATCAGTCCAGTGGTCTGGATCCTGGGCGGTCTGGGCATAGTAGTCATGCTGGTTGTGATTGCGGTTGTGGGGGCAGGCTTCTTCATTGCGAACAAAGCCAGGCAGGCGGGCTTTAGTACGGAGGCCATAAAGAGGAACCCGGCGCTGGCGACTATCCGCATGATGGCGGCCCTGAATCCGGATATCGACGTGATTTCCTATGACGAGGACAAAAGCCACGTCACGGTGCGGGAGAAGACGACCGGCAAGACCTATACAGTGGATTTCGATGACGCCAAGCGGGGCAAGTTCGTGTTCCGGGAAGACGGCCAGGCTCCAGTCACGATTACCGCGAAGGGGGATGGCGATACCGGCTCGATTGAGATGAAGGGGAACGATGGAGCTACCGTGAGGATCGGCGGGATAGGACCGGCCAAGCTGCCCACGTGGGTGCCGAATTACCCGAACTCTGAGCCCTTGGGCTCTTTCGCCGCGGAATCGGGCGATGTCACTACGGGAAACTTTACCTTCAAGACTAAGGATCCAGCGGACCAGGTGGCCAAGTTTTATAGCGAGGGCTTCAAGCAGATGGGGATGAAGCTGACGTCCACGGTTATCGGCGGCAAAGACGGCGGCAGTATTGTGACCGCGGAGGTAGAGAAAAAATCCGCGGCGGTGATGCTGGGATCGGACGGAAAGGAAACCACCGTCAACGTGACCTTCACCTCCAAGAAGTAGCGGGCTGGTTTACTGCGCGGACGGAGACGGCGGATTGCAGTTGCCGCTTTGGCTCCTAACGCCCG
>JBBQUE010000727.1:0-2508 GCA_038212805.1 Bryobacterales bacterium
CAGCGGCAAGAAGCTCTTTCCCGCAATGCCCGTGGGTGCTGGCAAAGCGGCGGCCTCGAAAAACGTAGGCATGATGTCGATGCCCGCCACCACTTCCTTCATCACGCGTCCGCCCGAAAACAGCTCCGGACAGCGCGCCAGCATCGGCACCCGCATCGATTCCTCATACGCCGTGCGTTTGTCGATCAGCCCATGCTCGCCGAACGCAAACCCGTTATCGCCCATGTAAACAATCAGCGTGGAATCCAATTCGCCCCGTTGCCGCAGGGCCTCAAGCACCCGCCCCAGCGATTCATCCACGGCGCACAACGTCTCCGCATACCGCTTATAGTATTCCGCCAGCGACAGATCGCCGTGATACGGGAAATCCACCCCATGGAAGCTATTGCGTTGGTTCTGCAACCACATAGGGCGACCACGGGCCATGTCGCCCTCGGTGGCCATGGTAGGGGGCGGCACAAACTCGGCGTTGGCGAACTTGTCCTTGTGCCGCGCCGCGGGTACGAAGGCGGAATGTACCGCCTTATGCGACAGGTACATCATCCATGGCTTCGTTTTCGGCAGAGTACCTAGCCACTCCAGGGCATAGTCCGTCAACTCGTCGGTGATATATCCCTTCTGCGGAACGTGCTTGCCATCCACATTCAGCCCGTTCGGACTCGGCAGATACGTCCCCTGCCCCCGAAAGCTGACCCATTTATCGAAACCGGGCTGCGGCTCATCCCCCGCCCCACCCATATGCCATTTGCCGAAGAACCCGGTAGTGTAGCCAGCCTTTTGCAGATCCTGCGAAAAGAAATGAGTGCCCTTCGGCGTGGGAGTATTGTTATCGACAATCTTGTGCTGGTGCGCGTATTTGCCTGTCAGGATGGATGCCCGGCTGGGCGAACAAAGCGCCGTGGTCACAAAGGCATTCTTGCAATGGACGCCATCCCGCGCCATGGCATCAAGATTGGGCGTCTCCAGAAACTTCTGCCCTTTCAGGAAGCCCATCGCGTCGTACCGATGGTCGTCCGTAAGGATAAAGACGATATTCCGCGCCTTGGCTTTCGTCTGCGCGAAGGCCGTTCCAGCCGCGCCTAACACTTTGGCCGTGCCTAACAATAAAGTTCGTCGATCCAGCATGCTTGAGATTCTATCTCAACGCAATCACCTGTGCGGCCTGTTTGCCCGAATGAATGCAATCCGGCACGCCAATCCCCTTGTATCCATTGCCGCCAATCGTTAAACCAGGAAGCTTTTCCACAATGGCTTCGATTTTCGCCAGGCGCGCCGCGTGCCCCACCGTGTACTGCGCCATCGATTGCGGCCAACGGGTTACGCGGGAAAACGCGGGTTCCGCCGTCAACCCCATGAACTTGCGTAATTCCACCTGTGCCGTCGCCACCACCGTTTCGTCGCTCATCGCCAGGGCCTCGCCCCCGAAGAAACACCGGATCAAAATCTTATCCGGCGCAGCGCGGAAATCGAATTTGTTGTTCACCCACGTGCAGGCCTTCATGTGGGTCCGCTCCACTTTGGGTATCAGGAATCCAAACCCGCGCGGTGGCGGACCAAACGTGGCTTTATCGTAACCCAGCGAAAGCGTCAGCGAGGAATTATAGGGAATGCGGCCCAGCAAATCCGCCAACTCACCGTGCACCGGACGCAGCAATTTCGCCGCGATCCAGGCCGGTGCCGCCACGAAGATCTGGTCGGCCTCCATCCACTCGCCATTCACCCGCACCCGGCCCGGTTCAATCGATTCCACTTCCCCCCGAACCACGTCCGCGCAGGGTGTCAACTTCTCCACCAATTGCCCCAACCCACCCTTTAAAGTCCGGAACAGCGAACCGCCACCCGGAGGCTTGGGCGTCGCCAACACCCCCCGGCTCAGGCTTCCGAATTTGGCTTCGATTTCCACAAATCGCGTCAGCACGCTATCCACGCTCAGTTCCCGTGGATCGCCGCCAAACACGCCAGAGAGCAGGGGTTCCGCCAGATAGTCAATCGCTTCCTGCCCGTAATGATCCAACAGGAAGTCCGCAACGGAGCGATCCTCTCGCCTCCCGCCGGGCTTGCGAAACAGCTCCAAACCCATGCGGATCTTGGCCCGCCAACTCAGCAGCCGGGTAGTCACCAGCGGTATGATTTTTGTCGGCACCATCATCATCATGCCGTCCGGTAGCGGCACCAGTTTGCCATTACGAACCACGTACGTAACCCGCAGATGATCGTTGGAATTGATCACCTGATCCGCCAGACCCACTTCGCGAATCAGGTCCAGAGCCCAGGGTTTGGACGCCAGAAAGCTGTCGGGACCAGTTTCGAGGACGCACCCCTGTTCCCGTTCCGTCTGGACCACGCCGCCCAAGCGCGGGGAGCGTTCAATCAACGTGGCCCGAATGCCAGCCTTATTCAGGTAATAGGCCGCCGAAAGTCCGGTTATACCACCGCCAACGATGACGACTTTCCGGCTCACTGGAAGCGGAATTCGCGCACAATCTCAACCACGGCCTTCACGTTCTC
>JBBQUE010000728.1:0-2507 GCA_038212805.1 Bryobacterales bacterium
TCCGGCACAAAAGCTTCGGAGCGCGCAACACCGTCCTCAACAGAAAATGTAAATGTCCCTTCAGCGCATACTGATGGTGATCTCGGGACCGCGCGCAGCGTCAACGCCAAAGCAAGTACTCTTCCCGCCATCCCGGCCGATCCCGCGATCGATCCTGATCAAGAATGGCGCACCTATGGCCATGATGCCGGCGCGATGCGATTCTCTCCCCTGGCACAAAGCAAGCCTGAAAATGTCAGCCGCCTGAAGGTGGCATGGGTTTATCACATGAGGCCGCCAGGTTTTAAAGCAGCGGCGACTCCCCGCGCTGACGCGTCCCGCCAGGCTGGCCCCATGGGCGACGAGCCCGATTCTCCCGCCGGCAGCCGCGGCCGGCTCCAGTTCGGTTCCGGCTTCCGTCCCAGTGAAGTCACTCCCCTAGTAATCCACGGCATCATGTATGTCACCACGCCTTATTCACGGGTGGCAGCCGTCGATCCTGTGAGCGGTGACGAACTCTGGCGTTATCAATTGCCCTCCGGCAATCCTTCCGTGCGGGGTTTGGAATACTGGCCTGGCGATGGCGCGACAGCAGCGCAGGTGGTCTTCGGTTCCACCAACGGCAAGCTATACTCGCTCGACGCCAGGACCGGCAAACCGAATCCCGCGTTCGGCGACAACGGCGTGGTGAACCTGAATACCGAAGCCATCATGCATGGGCCGCCCGGCCGCAACGCGCTCACTTCGCCGCCCATCGTATACAAGCACCTTGTCATCACCGGCGGCACCTCGCAGGAGAACCCGCCTCATGGGCCCGCCGGCGATGTACGCGCCTGGGACATGCGTACCGGGAAGCTTGTGTGGACCTTCCACTCCATTCCTCAGCCCGGCGAGAAATTTACAGGCACCTGGGCCGGCGACAGTTGGAAGAATCGCGCCGGCGTCAATGTGTGGGGCCTGCTCACGCTGGATGAGAAGCGCGGCATCGTCTACATGCCATTCGGCGCTCCTTCCGTGGATCAGTACGGCGGCGATCGCGCGGGCGACAATCTTTTCGGTTCCAGTCTGGTGGCCGCCGATGCCAACACCGGAAAATACCTCTGGCATTTCCAGGTGGTCCATCACGATATCTGGGACGCCGATATGACCGGCGCGCCGGCGTTGATCGACGTGAAGCAGGGCGGCAAAACGATCCCCGCGGTCGTGGCGATGAATAAGATCGGTATGGTCTTTCTTCTGGATCGCGTCACCGGCAAGCCCATCTATGGAGTGGAAGAGCGCCCCGCGCCCCCTAGCGAAGTGCCGCTCGAACGCGTCGCGAAAACGCAGCCCTTTCCCTTTAAACCGCCGCCTTTGGCGCGGATGACGTTCAGCAAGGCGGATCTGGCAACGGTCACTCCCGAACTGGAAAAGGCTTGCGCGGCGCTGGCGGAGGGTGCCCAATTGGGCGGCCCCTTCCTGCCTCCTTCATATAACCGCCTGCGTGTGCAGTTCCCCGGCAATCATGGCGGCGTGAATTGGGGCGGCACCTCATTCGACCCCGGCCTGGGCTACCTCTTTGCCAACGTGAATGAGTTGGGCCAGGTCTCCGGCCTGAAAGATCACGATCCCGGCAAGGGTCAGGCCATGGCAAATGGCCAGGGAAACCGCGTCGATCCCGACGGCCCGTATGAAGGTTTCCCAGGCGGTGGAAGATTCAGCGTTAAGGGAGTGGGTACGCAACAACTGCCCTGCCAGCAGCCGCCGTGGGGAGAGCTCGCGGCAATCGATGTGAATACCGGCCGCATTGCCTGGAAGGTGCCGTTGGGTGTCACCGACAGCCTCCCTGAAGGCAAGCGGAACACCGGCCGCCCGGGTAACGGAGGAACTATCGCCACTGCCGGAGGCTTGATCTTTGTGGGCGCGACGGATGATTCCCGCTTCCGCGCTTTCGATTCAACAAACGGAAAGGAACTCTGGACTGTGAAGCTGACCGGCGCGGCGCAAGCCACGCCCATCACCTACCAGGGCCGCGATGGCAAGCAGTACGTGGTTATCGCCGCAACCGGCGGCGGCTTCTTCGGAAACCCCGTCACCGACGACAGCATCGTGGCATTCGCTCTTGATTCGGACAACAAATAAAAACCAGAGCAGACACTTCTTGCCACGACCGGTACGGCGAACGCGTTTTAAGAGGATTGACCTCATCTCGACTTTGCGTTACAAGTTGCCCAATCCTATTTGACCGCAGCTTAGCGAACCAGTAGGATTACAGCAGTTCGAATCCTGTTACGCACGGAGAACACCTTTTATGGCACGTCCTCACTGTTCCATACTGCTTCGCCTCTTCTGTTTTTTGGTTTTACTGTCCCTCCCAGCCTGCCACGCTCTCGCTCAGAGTCCTTGCGAAGACGCGATGTTTATCTCGTCGAAGTCAAAGGGCCCATTCAAACAAGCTCTTTATTTCCGTAAAGCGTTCAGGCCCGGCTCCAGTACCTATACCCCCTATTACGTAATACCAGACGGTGATCGCTGGGTGGTGGTCCAAG
>JBBQUE010000729.1:0-2500 GCA_038212805.1 Bryobacterales bacterium
CTACATCCCGCCTACCCCCTGGAATTTCCTGAAAACCCATGCGAACCGGAATGTGCGATGACCTCCGGGAAACGCAGCCAAGCGGCCCGTACCAACGGCGCCTAATCCAAGGGACTGAAAATTCCCGAGGATGAAGCTCGCTCTTTCCAGAACGCCCTCTGCCGTGGCATCCGCTCCGAAACCATCCTCCTCGAAGAAGAAAGCCGGAATGCTTCCAAGCCTCCTGCTCTCCTTCGAAAGCATCTTTCTCGTGCGTCGGCGCCATAGTCATTGGCCGCTGGCGTTGCACGCCCATATTGGGACGGGAAACTTCCGTCCTGCGACCGCGAATCAATACCGGCCGGAAGGACTCTCCCCACGCACTAAGGCCGCCCTCGCCTTCTGCCCCCGGGCAAGGCGGCCAACACGGAGGAACTCTCAGGGCGCCACGAAACCCGGTACGATCGTCAGTTCTCCCGCGTGTATAACCTCCTGGTGAAACATCGCAAGCACAACGGAACCGCCTGCCCAACCCGCCGCCCCTGCGAACTCGGAAGGCTCTGGCGGGGAGTGATAATTACTAGGGGTATCTGGCGGCCTAAGCGCGCGGAACGTGGGGCTTGTGGCGTTTGAGCGGCAGGCTTCGACGGCAAGGGGGGCCGATTCGCGGATAGCAAGATGCGATGGCGGCTGGGGGGCGCCGGAAGCTGCGGGGTGCGATGCGTTCGTGGGTGCGAATGACCGGGTTGTGGGCGAACTGTCGCAGGTGCTGCTGGGCGGGGCATGTGTGTTCCCGGAGAGATGTGCGCAATGGCGAGCCCAGTTCCACGCGGCTCAGCCGGGTACCGATTTCCGGACTAAGGGTGACCATTTCTCTTAGGGGGAGGAAGCTTTCAGCGGAATAGGAGCCTCCGGTGAAACTGCCGCGCTGGCCGGAGAAGCCACTTCCTGAGCTGTGCTGGGATCGGCGTTAAAGCATGGAAAGCGGGAAGCCACCGCATACCGTCAATCTGGTTGTCTAAGCCGCGTCAAAAGTTGATCCGCTCCTTTTCGATCACCAGCGGACGGTTCTGCACCATGGTGTGGATGGAGCCCACGTACTCGCCCAGCACCCCCAATCCGATCAACTGGATCGAGATGAAGAAGAACACGCCGATCACAACCGGGGCAATGCCCACCGAGAAGCTATTCCAGAAGATGAGCTTGTAGACCAAGTAGAACAGCGCCGTCACCAGGCTGAATGCCGATAGGGCGAACCCGCCGAACGTGAAGACCCGCAGGGGTACTTTCGACAGGTTCGTGATGCCCAGCATGGCTAAGTCGTACAAGGTGTAGAAATTGTTTTTGGTGATCCCGCGCGACCGGCGCTTCTGGTTGTAAAACACCTTGGTGTGGGAGAACCCCACCTCGGCGATCATGCCGCGGAAGTAGGGGTAGGGGTCGTGAAACTGGGTTTTCAGGATGTCCATCACCTTGCGGTCGTAAAGGCCGAAGCCGGTGAAGTGTTCCATGACCTGAATGTTGGTGAGGCGAGCTACCAGCCGGTAGTAGGCGGTACGGATGCCAAACATTAAGCCGCCCTCGTCGCTGGTATTCTTGATTCCGACTACGATCGGGGTGCCGCGCTCCCATTCCAGCAGCATGGGCTGCAATAACTCGGGCGGGTCTTGGAGGTCTGAGAATAGCAGCGCGACCACGTCGCCGGAGGCTTGGTACATGGCGTGCATCGGGGAGCGGAGGTGGCCGAAGTTGCGGCTGTTTACGATCACTTTGACGTTCGGGTCGGCGGCGGCGATCTCGCGAAGTACCTGCACGGTGTTGTCGCTGGAGGCGTTGTCGATCAGGATGTGCTCGTAGCGATGGTGCGGGAACCCGGCCAGGACGGCCTTGGTGCGGGCGCAGAGTTCTTTCACGTTGGCCTCTTCGTTGTAGCAGGGGCTCACGATGCTGATGAGTTTCATGGTTTTCCGGCGGTCCTGAGGATGGCGTCGGGCAAAGAAATATTCTCTCGCAAACCGAGCTCGCCGCGCGCGCGGGCGGTGGAAGGCACATAGCGGGCGGGCTGCCTGCCAGGAACGGGAGCCTGTGCAATGGTGACGGCGGCCTTCGGGTTGAGCGTCCGTGCAACCGTGTACGCCAGGTCCGCGAGACTGATATCGTGTTCGGAGCCTACGTTGTAGGTGCGGCCCGGTTTTCCTTGCAGGAGGATTGTGCAAAGCCAGAGCGCCAGGTCCGCGACGTCCAGGTAGGATCGCCGGGCGGTTCCATCGCCTTGGACGCGGATGGGTCCTCCCGCTAAAGTGTCTCGAATAAAGTTGCCCAGCGCGAAGGTTCCATCGAGCGGTAGCCCGGGGCCGGCGAAAGCAAAGCATCTGGCAATCTTGATTTCCATGCCGTGGCGTTGAGCGTAGAGTGCGCAGAGCAGTTCGGCGGCTCGTTTGGCTTCTCCGTAGGCCGAGCCCGGATCTAAGGGGTCGGGCGCGCCTGGGAAATCGTCGGGGATGTGGGTCAGGTCAGCGGG
>JBBQUE010000730.1:0-2494 GCA_038212805.1 Bryobacterales bacterium
TTAGTGCACCGTTTCGGGAAAATTCTCAGCCTAAGGCGGCATCTCCACTACTTTTCCTGACGCCTGGCGGCAGGCCTTTTCCATTTCGATAAACCCTGGGCGCAGCGTGGGCGGTATGGCGCGCCGCCCGAACTCGAGCGCAATCTGCACCGGCATACCCCGGGCAAAGGCTGCCATCGCTACCCGCAGAATGTTGTAGTAATGGACTTCCATCTCGTTCAGCCGTTCCACGTGCGCGGCCAATGGCGCTGCAAAACCATAGGACAGGAAGATCCCCAGAAATGTCCCCACCAGAGCGCCGGCAATCTTGTGCCCGATGGTCTTTGGCGGCTCCCGCAAAGCACTCATGGTGACTACCACTCCCAGCACTGCGGAGATAATCCCCAGCCCGGGCAGTGCGTCGGCGAGCGTATTCAGCACGCCTGCCGGAGCTGCCAGATCATGCTCGCGAATCTCCGCGTCCTGCTCCAGCATCGCGTCCAGTTCCCACTGCGAAATCTGCCCCAGCGTCGTCAGCCGCAGCGTATCGCAGATGAAATTCAGCGTGTCTTCATTTCGGATGACCGCCGCATGCCGCCGAAAAATCACGCTGCGCTCCGGATTATCGAGCTGGTCCTCCAGTTTCGTGGCACCGTTGCGCCGCGCGTACTCAAACAATGCATGCAGCATCACCAGCGTTTTCAGATAAAACGCCCCGTCCGGAGGCTGCCCGCGAAACACCCGCAGCAGTTCCCGCCAGGTCCGCTTCAATAGTTTGATCGGGTTTGCCGACAGCAATGTCCCCACAGCTGTCCCCATGATGATGACGAGTTCCGCCGGCTGCACCAGCGGCCCCATTTTCCCGTTCTCCATGAGGAACCCGCCGATAACGGATACGATCACCACGATAATGCCGAGTATGGGTACCATCTCCACTCAGGCATTTCGACAGTTCCGCCCAAAAGCTTTAGGGATCCAGTCGAACTACAAAAGCTTCCGGCACCTTCTGCTCTTCGCGCACGCGCAGCGCCAGAGCCTCCGCCCGCTCTTCCGAAGTCTCACGTCCAGCCAGGACCCGCCAGATCCCCGGATTCTCCGGTCGCACAATCGTCTTCGCTGCACCGTAGGCGGCGATCATGCTGCGCTCCATCCGATCCGCGTTGGCCTTTTCCCGGAACGCCCCCACCTGCACCGCAAACAGCGCTGCTTCCTGACCGGCGGGTGAGGAAATCACCGTCAGTTCAACCTCAGCGACTCCAGGCCCGATCAACTCAATTTGCTTTGCGGCAGCGTGCGACAAGTCGATAATGCGGCCTCCCACGAACGGTCCCCGGTCGATAATCCGCACATCCACGGTCTTGTCGTTTGAAAGATTGCGCACCCGTACCCAGGTCTGGAACGACAGCGTCCGGTGCGCCGCCACCATCGTCTCCATGTCGTAGACCTCGCCGTTCGCGGCACGCCGCCCGTTATACGGCTCGCCATACCAACTCGCCTTTCCGCGAATCGTGGTCCCCACCGGGGGCGATTTCGCGGCCGGCACGCGCGGTTTCACTTTCTTCTTCCCGCAACCAGTCAGAGCCGCGATACACACGAGGCCGCACGCAAACGTACACATCAGGACCCTGCTCATAGGCTTGTGATAACATCCTAACCTTCCCGACTTTCTTATGCCCTGGCAACAGATCTACGACCCTCTCGGCAATGTTTTCCTGTCGACCCTCAGTGCGGCGCTTCCGATTTGCCTGCTCTTTTATCTCCTGGCAATACGCCGGACCCCGGCGCATATCGCCGCCGTCCTCGCCTCCATCCTGTGCATGGCGCTGGCGGCGTTCGAATTTCACATGCCGCTCTCGAAGATCGCCGGCGCAGCGGCGAACGGCCTGGTCTATGGGGCCGTCCGCATCGCGTGGACCCTGCTTTGCGCCGTCTTTGTCTACGAACTGACCGTTGAATCCGGACGCTTTGAAATTATTCGGCAATCTATTGGCGGCGTCACGGAAGACCGGCGTCTGCAGACGCTGCTGATCGCCTTTGCGTTTGGCGCGGTCCTCGAAGGGACGGGCGGCGGCGGTTCTCCGGTAGCCATCTGCGGAGCCATGATGGTCGGCCTCGGCTTCCAGCCGTTCGCTGCCGCCATGCTCTGCCTGATCGCCAACACCGCGCCTGTGGCGTTCGGCGCTGTAGGCAACCCGGTGCGGGCGCTGGTGGCCGTTACGGGCTTACCTGCCGACCAGGTGAGCGCCATGATCGGCCGCATCCTGCCCCCCATGGCCCTGATTCTGCCCTTCTGGCTCAGCCGGATGGTCACGTCATGGAAGAACGTCTTCGCCATCTGGCCGGGGCTGCTGCTGGCGGGCGGGCTCTTCGCTGGCATCCAGTTCTACTGGTCGAACTACCAGGATTTCGGTCTGGTCGACATTGTCGGAGGCATGGTCACCCTGGTCGGCCTGACCCTTTTCCTGAAGGTCTGGAAACCGAAGGATATCTGGCGCTTCCCCAATGAACCGGCCAT
>JBBQUE010000731.1:0-2488 GCA_038212805.1 Bryobacterales bacterium
ACGCCCGGGAGAACGTGCGCCTGGATGTCTCGACAACGGCCCGCGTGGATGCCACTCTCACGCCCGGCAGCGCCAGCGAAACCGTTACCGTAACGGCCGAGACCCCTGCCCTGCAGACCGACCGCGCTGAGGTCGCTAAGAATTTCAATAGCCGCGCCGTGGCCGAACTACCCGTTGCCAATCGCAATTTCCAGGCTCTCGCGGGGCTGGTGGCTGGCGTGGCCCCGCCGGTCCAGAACTTCACCACGTCGGAGGATCCGCAGGGCACCACCTTCTTCAATGCCAACGGTCAGGGTAACTCATCGAACACCACCATCGTCGATGGCGTCGACAACACCAATCCCACTCTTGGCCTGAGCATTTACCTGCCATCGCCGGAGGTGGTTGAGGAAGTACACGTCAGCACCAGCAACTACAGCGCTGAGTTTGGACGAGTGGGCGGCGCCGTGGTGAATGCCACCACCAAGTCGGGCACGAACGCCATTCACGGATCGCTCTGGGAGTTTAACCGCGTGGCCGCGCTGCTGGCGCGCGACTTCTTCAACAAGAACACTCAGCGCAAGCCGGGATACACCCGCAACGAGTTTGGCGCGGCCGTGGGTGGCCCCATCATCAAAGACAAGACCTTCTTTTTCGGCGCCTACCAAGGCCGCTACATACGCCAGTCCACTACGTCCACGAACACTGTGCCGGCATCCCAAGCCTGGTTTACCGGAGATTTCAGCGGCGTACCGCAACTCAATCTGTTCGATCCCAACACCGGGGTCGTGAACGGGACAGGCCGCCAGCCGTTTCCAGGGAACCTTATTCCACCCAACCGTATCAGTTCCATCTCGAAGCAGTTGCTCCAGTATTTCCCGCAACCGAACGCGTCTGGATTTCTCAATAACTACATCCTGAATGTGCCGTTCCGGTATAACGGCAACAGCTATGACGGCCGGGTGGATCACAATTTCTCAGAGCGGACCAAGATCTTCGCGAAGTTGAACGAATCGTTTTATGAGGTGGTGCAGGGTGCGGTGATGGGACCCGTGGTGGGTGACGGCACTACAGCCAAGGACTACACCATTACAGCCGCGATCAACCTGACGCATGGCTTCGATCCCACACTGCTTACCGAACTCCGCTTCGGTTACAACCGCTATCGCACCAATGTGCAGGGCACGGACATGAACACCGTCACCAACACCAAGCTGGGAATAGCGAATCCCAATCCGGACCCGATTTCCAGCACCGGCATGGCCCGCATCAACATCAGTGGCATGCCCGGAATCGGGACGCCCGTGGTCTACCCTCTGATCAATACCGACAACCTCTTCGAAGTGGTAGACACCTGGAGCAAGCTCAAGGGAAAGCACGTATTTAAGTGGGGCGCGGAAGTACACCGCAACCGGATGGACCGGTTCCAGCCGCAGGGTCTCAACCTGGGGCCACGCGGCCTGTTCAATTTCAATCCCGGCACCACCCAGCTCAATGGCGGGCCAGGGCTGGGCCCGTACGGCTCCGTGGTCAACGCGTTCGCGGCCTTCCTGATTGGCGCAACCGATCAGACCGGCCGGACTTACATGCCGATTACGCCCACCAACCGCCAAACCCAATTCGCGGCTTTCGTACAAGATACGTACCAATTCTCGCGCAAACTAACGCTGGATTTGGGGCTGCGCTATGAGTATTACTCGCCCGTGAAGCCCCGGTACAAAGGCGGGGCTTCCAACTACGATCCATACACCAATACCTTGTTGATCGCGGGATATGGCGATGTGAATCTCGCGACCGGCGTTGCCGCGCAATCTCTGAACATGGCTCCGCGCGTCGGCTTTGCCTACCGGATCACTGAGAAACAAGTGATCCGCGGCGGTTATGGGATCAGCTACTGGACCGGACGTTTTGGATTCACCGGTGGTACCCTCTCCACTCAGTTCCCCACTATCTACAATGTGCAGCAGGGAAACACAAACGACTACGCGGTGGACGGAACCTTCAACAGCCTGCCCGTAGTGCAGTTCGTTGATATTCCCTCGAATGGCCGCATCTCTCCCGCACCGAATCAGGGTTTCTTTGTGGTTCCTTCGCGGAACCGCTTGCCTTACGTGCAGAATTACAACCTGACCTACCAGCGCGATTTGGGCGGCGGTCTTTCGTTCGACTTGGGCTACGTGGGCAATCTGGGACGGCAGTTGCCCTACAACCGCGCACTCAACGCCGCGCCCCCTGGAACGGGAACTCCGGGCCGCCCATTCAACGCATTGTTTGGGCACAGCGCCGACGTCAGCCTGCGCGCGGGCGGGGTGAACAGTAATTACAATGCCCTGCAATTGAATTTTTCAAAGCGTTACTCGCAAGGCCTGGCATTCACGTTTGCCTATGCCTACAGCAAGTCTTTGGACGTAGGCAGCGATCAGCCCGGCTTCACCAACAACCTGAACCTCAAGCGGCAGTACGGACCTTCCAATTTCGATCGTACCCACTTGGTCACCGCCAGCCACCT
>JBBQUE010000732.1:0-2485 GCA_038212805.1 Bryobacterales bacterium
CATTTCGCGGGCCGGAAAATGGAGCCGCTTTCGGGGCAACTGCTGCTGGATTTCGATGAGGTTGAGATCAAGCGGCTGCTGGCGTTTCCGGGGAAATCCGAGGCCACGCAAAACGCGGCGGCCTTGCGGAAGAACCGGAAGGAAGCGGAGCAGTGGTTCGAGAAAGGCCTGGAACTGGAGCAGAGCGGGGCGCTGGTGGAAGAGGTGATTGAGGCGTATAAGAAGGCCTGCGAGTTGGACCCGGGGTCGGCCGGAGCGTTTGTGAACCTGGGCACGGTGTACTTCAACGCGCGGGCGTGGAAAGATGCGGAGCGGGAGTACCGCAAGGCTCTGGAGGTGGATCCGAGGTATGCCTTGGCGCACTATAATCTGGCCAATCTGTTCGATGAGCGGGGGGACCGGGCGTTGGCGGTAGAGTTTTATCTGGCGGCGCTGCAGATCCGGCCGGAGTATCCGGATGCGCATTACAACGTGGCGCTGGTGTATCAGGGGATGGGGCAGACGCTGCAGGCGGTGCAGCATTGGAAGACCTATTTGAAGCTGGATCCGAACAGTTCGTGGGCGGAAGTGGCAAGGCGGGAGTTGGGGAAGCTGCGCGAGCGTACGGTTTTGCGGGGGAACCGGGAGGGATAGCGGCCGTCCATCGCCGGTGGCAAACTCGCCATCCGCGGCACCCGAAGAGCGTAGCAATTCCCGAAATCATGCGTGTCGCTTCAGAGTCTGCTGAACAGGATCGCCAAAGTTTTGCCGCGTTCTTCAGTGCCCTTGAAAAGCCCCGCGAATATTGAGTTCGGTTTGGTCCAGCCTGGAAGATCGGAAACGTACGCCGCCCCTCGCAATGCGATAGAATTCCCCACATCATGCTCCAACCACCACGCCCCACCCGGCGCGACTTCACCAAAGCCGCCCTGGCACTGGCCGCGGCACCCTACGCCCACGCCGCCAAGGGCCTGCCCCCGCTCAAGATCACCGAAGTGCGCGCCATCCCCACCAGCGCCGGCCACAATTATCAGTGGGTATTCCTCAAAATCCTCACCAGCGAGCCCGGCCTCTACGGGATCGGCTCCGCCAGCAATCTCTTCCACGCGGCCGCGGTAGTCTCCGCCATCCAAAATCAGTACGCCCCCTTCTGGATTGGCAAGGATCCGGACCGCATTGAAGACCTCTGGCAAAGTACCAACGTCCGCACCTACTGGCGCAACAGCACCATCCAGAACAATATTTTGAGCGCGCTCGACATGGCTCTGTGGGACATCAAAGGTAAGCGCGCCGGGATGCCGGTGTACGATCTGATCGGCGGCAAGGTTCGCGATGCCGTGCCGACATATGCGCATGCCGACGGGCGCGACCGGGAGCAGGTGGTGGAGAACGTCAAAAAGTACATGGATGAAGGCTATCGCCACGTACGCGCGCAGATGGGCGGGTACGGGGGTGGTGGCATGATCCCGGCCGGTCAGGGCAGCCGTCCGCACACCGGATTCAAGGGCGCGGCCTTTGATGAAGATGTCTATATCGAAGTGATTCCGAAGTTATTCGAATATATCCGGGTCAAGCTGGGTACCGAAGTCAAGCTGCTCCACGATGTGCATGAACATCCCACCCCAACCGGCGCGGTGGAGCTGGCGAAACGGCTGGAACCCTATCACTTATTCTTCGTGGAGGACATTCTACCCCCGGAACAGATCGAATGGTTCCGGCGCATCAAACAAGTCTGCACCACCCCCCTAGCCATGGGTGAACTGTTTACCAGTCCGCGTGAGTATGTGCCGCTCATCTCTGAGCGCCTTATCGATTTCGTCAGGAATCGCGTCTCCCAAACAGGCGGTATCACGCAAGCGAAAAAGGTGGCCGCGCTCTGCGAGGATTTTGGCGTGCGGACGGCATGGCAGGAAGGCGGCGATAACGATCCCGTGAATCAGATCGCCGCCTATCACGTGGACCTCACCATCCCCAGCTTCGGCATTCAGGAAGAGAATCATTTCCCGCCCGGCGTGCACGATCTTTTACCAGGCACGCTAAAACTGGAAGGCGGTTATCTGTATGGAAACGGCGCGCCCGGCTTGGGGATAGACCTGAATGAAGCGGCCGCGTTGAAGTTTCCGCCGAAGCCCATCCGCCCGGGTGACGATTGGACAACCGTGCGCGGAATGGACGGATCGTTAGTAAAGCCCTAAGATAGGGAAACCATGAAACATGCATTGATGCTGTTCGTTCTCTGCTCCTGCGCCGTGGCCGCGGACGTCACCGTAGGCACCGCCAGCGCCCCCGCCGGGAAAAAAGCGACTGGATTTATCCAAGTCCCCAGCGGCGTGGACGAAGCCACCAACATTCCCGTGATCGTGATCAACGGCGCCAAGCCCGGACCCAAGCTGGCCTTAGTGGCCGGAGCCCACGGGACCGAATATGCTTCCCTTCTGGCCTTGGAAAAACTGGCTCACGGCGTCAACCCCGCCACACTTTCGGGCACGCTGATCATTGTGCCGCT
>JBBQUE010000733.1:0-2485 GCA_038212805.1 Bryobacterales bacterium
CGCTTCCAAAAAGAATTATGCGCGGCAAGTACCGGGTGAGCGGGCCCTCCATCCAGGCCGGAGACCAGAGTTAAATTCCGGAGCGCGGCGGGATGGTCCTTTTGAAATTCAAGCGCGATCTCAAGCTCGCGGCGCGCGTCGGCATAGCGCGCCTGTTCAATCAACACCGTCGCAAGGTTGTTATGAGCCGTGGCCGGACCGCTCACCGATTGCCAGTGCAGCAGCGCTTCTTTAGGCTGGGAATCATCCTTCCACTGGGCTAATAAAGCCATTCCCAGGTTATTGTGGGCTACCTGCGAGCGGGGCTCAATCTTCAGCGCTTCCTGAAACTGCTCCACTGCGAGTGCCGGTTTGTCCTGCAGCAGGAGGTTGTATCCCAGGTTGTTTCTAAGATCCGCGCGGCTGGGCGATTGCGCCAGGGCGGCCCGGTAGACCTTCTCGGCGCCCACAAAATCACCGGCGTCGTCCTGCAGGATGCCTAACAAGGACAGCAAGTCAGCTGTGGGATTCGCGTTTTGATGACAAAAGTTTACAAGAAAATCGATGGCGTCCGTAGAGCGATCCGAATCCCGCAGGGCCCTGGCCAGCAGCATGGCAACGTGCGGATTTTCCGGAAAACGCCCGGCGGCAAAACGGTAATGCTCCACGGCCAACTCAGTGGTTCCGGCCTGCCAGTAATGATTGGCCAACGCAAGGCGCGCGGTGAGATTCCCCGGATCCCCGATCACCTGCCGGCGCAGTTCCTTGAGTTGATAGTCGCCATCCCCGGCGTCGGCGGCGTTTACTATCTGGTGCCTCATTGTTTGAACAACGGCGGTCTGGGCCACGGAGGCAGGTTTGGCGGCCGTGTGGGTGGATGCCATTTGATGACGCGCGGAACACGCGGAACACGCGCAGAGCATGACAAGCCCCAGGACGGCGCGGCGTGCGTTCGAGTTTTTCGACCTGCTAACCATCATATTTTTCGAATTCCAACTGGTCCCCGGCCTGAGTTTGCGCCCCTTCGCAAGTACCCGCCCGCAACTCCAATACAGAGTGTGCCCGCAGGCAAGCCGTCAACCGCCACTGCGCCAAAGACGGACGAATTTTCAGAATCTGACGCTTCTTATTCAGGAACACCACATCAATAGGAAACTTCATCCCGATGGTATGCACCGCTTCGCACGGAGCGATCCACAAACCCTCGCCGGCCTCCAGCGAGGTGTGCTTTAACAGTCCCGTCCGGCGCTTCTGGCTAGTGTCCGCCAAGTCCGCGCGATCCGCCAGAAGAATATCCCGGGTCCGGTTCCAAATTCTGAGTTTCACTGCCATTGAACCCGGCCTGTCCGAATCTGTTGCGCCACCAAAAGAACTTCTGTTGTCCGGAAGGGTTAAGATATCGTATCAGAGGTTTCATTGCAAATCATCGGTCTTATTCTGTCCGGCGTTCTAATCCTGCCTGTTGCGGCGCAGACTACCAGCGCCACGTTCGGTACCGTGGTCTCATTCGCGGGAACTCCTTCCGATATCGTGCTGGATGAATCGCGCGGCAAGCTGTACTTGGTGAATGCCAATGCCAACCGCGTGGACGTCTATGATTATGTGAACCGGCAGAAGCTTTCGGCCATCGCCGTGGGCCAGCGTCCTCTGGCGGGCGCCATGTCGATGGACAACGCTTATCTCTATGTAACTAATAACACCAGTTCCACGGTCAGCGTGATCGACCTGCGGACCACCAGCGTGATTCAATCGGTCGCTGTGCCGGCCAAGCCCGAAGGTGTGGAAGTAGGGGCGGACGGCCGCGCGCTTATCGCCACGCAGGGCAGCGGCACGGGCAACCTGCTGAATACCCTGCTGGTTTTCGACCGCACCCAAGCTCTGGGCCAGCAAGTAATCGCAGTGTCTTTTCCTCCGCCGCCCGCCACGCCCACCGGGTTGCCCGCCGTGCAAGCCCGGCCCACCACCACCTTCCGAGGCAAACTGGCCCGGACCCCCGATGGGAATTTCATCGTCGGCGTCAGCGTGGTGAACAACAACAGCCAGACCGTGACCTATGTTTACGAGGCGCAATCCGGCACCATCCTCAGGAGCCGTTTCGTGACGGGACAATCCACCGCGCTGGCCATGTCGCCCGATGGCGCGCGCTTCATGGCGGGTTTCACACTCTATGACACAGCGACCCTGGCGGTGATCGCCCAAGTGAATTCGGCCAACGCGCCGTTCCCGCTGAACGGCATCAACGCCACTACCAACGTGGGCGGTAGTACTTTTTCAAACGACGGCGCAACCATTTACGGGGCCTTCAATGTCGCGCCCAATGTAATTCCCGCGGCCAAGCCCCAAGCCTCCACGCTGCTGATTTCGGACTCCCGCAATCTGGGCATCCGGCTAGGGATCAAGCTGCCTGAGAGCATTGTCGCGAAGATGGTTTCCACGCAGGACGGCAGCAAGGCCTGGGGGCTTTCTGAATCCGGCCTGGTGGAACTGCCGCTCTCCACGCTGTTCG
>JBBQUE010000734.1:0-2481 GCA_038212805.1 Bryobacterales bacterium
CTCGGCTTTTCCGCAGAGGCGAAACCGGATGGAAAATAAAGAGCTGCTGAAGCGCGCGTTTGCGGCAGTGAGCGAACTGCGTGCCAGGCTGAGCGCGGAAGAACAGAAGTCCCGCGAACCGATTGCCATCATCGGCATGGGTTGCCGCCTGCCTGGTGGGGCGGATTCGCCGGATGCGTTCTGGCAGTTTCTCGACCGGGGCGCTGATGCTGTGACTGAGATCCCGCCGAACCGTTTATCCCTGGACGGGTTGTATGATCCGAATCCCGATACACTTGGAAAAGTCTCCACCCGAAAAGGAGCTTTCCTCGAAGACGTCGCAATGTTCGACGCGGAGTTCTTCGGAGTTTCCAGGCGCGAAGCAGTACAGATGGACCCGCAGCAGCGATTGCTTATGGAAGTTGTCTGGGAGGCTCTGGAGGACGCGGGACAGACGCAGGAGGGGCTCACGCGCAGTCTGACCGGAGTCTTCATCGGAGCGATTTCGCCGGACTACATGTGGCGTCAGCTCGACGACCCGAGTTGTATTGACGCCTGGTCCGGTACAGGCACGCATACGAGTCTTCTCTCCGGGCGTCTTTCGTGGTCTCTCGATCTGCGGGGCCCGAGCCTGACGCTCGATACAGCCTGTTCGTCGTCACTGGTCGCGGTGCACCTGGCGTGCCAGAGCCTGCGCCAGAGGGAATGCAATCTGGCGATTGCGGGCGGCGTCAACGTGGTGACGTCTCCCGTGTCGCTGATGTCTTTCAGCCGCATGGGGCTGCTTGCGCCGGACGGAGCCTGCAAGACGTTTGATGCAAGCGCTGACGGTTTCGTCCCCGGTGAAGGGTGCGCCACCGTGATTCTCAAGCGGCTTTCCGACGCGCTGGCTGATGGGGACAACATCCGGGCAGTGATCCGCGGATCTGCCGTCAACCAGGACGGAAGAAGCAGTACGCTGACGGCTCCCAACGGACCGTCCCAGGTAGAAGTCATCTCCCGCTCCCTTGCGAACGCCGGAGTCACCGCCGATGCCGTTACTTTTGTGGAGGCTCACGGAACAGGCACGGCTCTGGGAGATGCGATTGAACTGGAGGCGCTCAAATCGGTCTTCGATGTGGGCGACGAGGGTAAAGCCGCGGTGCCGTGTGCCGCCGGATCCGTGAAAACGAATATCGGTCACCTGGGCGCGGCAGCCGGTATTGCGGGACTCGTGAAGGCGGTGCTCTCTCTCGAACATCGACGCGTTCCCGGAAATCTGCATTTTCGGCACCTGAACCCGCACGTTTCTCTGAAGGGTTCCAGATTGTTCGTTCCCGTGAAGCCGGTGGACTGGATGGACGCGCGCGGACCCCTTACGGCGGGGGTGAGTTCGTTCGGCTGGTCGGGCACGAACGCGCATGTCACGCTGCAGCAAAAGCCCGCCCCCGAAAGCACCGCCGGCGAACCGGCTCAGGCAGGAGAGAGCTATATCCTGCCTTTTTCCGCGCGATCACCGCTGGCTTTGCAGGCACTCGCTGCGGCTTATTCGCGGATGTTGTCCGGTGCCCGACTGGGCGATCTGTGTTTCACGGCGGCGGTCCGGCGCAGCCACCACAAGTACCGGAGGGCGGTCACGGGCAAATCTGCCCGGGAACTGATCGAACAACTGGACACGGCGGAACCGGTTATCGCGGCGGACAGCGCCCTGCAACATGGCGTCGCATTCGTGTTTTCGGGCCAGGGCAGCCAGTGGCCGGGCATGGGACTGGAGCTTTATGCTCGGGAGAGAGTCTTTAAGGATTCTCTCGATGAAACAGACGCACTGGTGCGCGGTCAGGCCGGCTGGTCGATTCTCGACCGATTGTCAGACCCCGGGGCGCGGGAAGATACCAGTTTTGCTCAGCCTGCAATCTTTGCGTTGCAGGTGGCGCTGGTGCGGCTGTGGAAGCACTGGGGAATCGAACCTTCTGCGGTTGTCGGACACAGTATGGGTGAGATTGCGGCCGCGCACATTTCAGGAACGCTCAGCCTGGAAGACGCGGTCACCGTGGCCCTCATTCGCGGTCGCCACATGCACGCGGCTGCGGGTGTGGGAGCTATGGCGGAGGTTGGACTCACGCGCGAGCGGGTACAGCAGGAGTGTGGACAGTTTCCGGGCCTTGCCATTGCCGCACGGAACGGCCCCGACAGCGTGGTGCTGGCTGGAGAGAAAGCGGAACTGGAGAGAGCCATCCAAACGCTGGAGGCACGCGGAATTCGGTGCCGGCTGCTGCCCGTTCCTTATGCGTTCCACAGCGCCCAGATGGACCCATACGTTGCGCCGGTGGTTCATGATCTGAGCGGCTTGAAACTCAGGCCGGCCTCGCTGCCCGCCTGGTCCACCGTACATGGCGGTCGCGCTTCGGGGAACGATTTTGACGCAGAGTACTGGGGCAGAAATATTCGCAGGCCTGTCCTGTTCTCCGATGCCGTGGCGAGGATGATCGACGATGGCTACCGGTGTTTCGTCGAACTCGGCCC
>JBBQUE010000735.1:0-2478 GCA_038212805.1 Bryobacterales bacterium
ACCTTCAAAGTGCACCATACTGTGCATGGTGTAATCCGTGAATGGCTCAATATAGGTCGCGTTCTTGACGCCTTTCATGGCGACGTCGTAACGCGAAATGGATGCCAGCTCAGAGATCAGGCGCGACCGCGTGTGGGCCAGCGAGAGGTTCATTTGGCGCAGTTCCAGCTCCTCACTAAAAGGACGCACGGCGGTTTGGGCAATCACGCCGTCCCCCACCAGTTTCTGCTGCTGAGCCACTTTCTGAATCTGGCGTTCCACGCGGCGCTGGGCGGCAGCCACCATATCGGCGGCCAGTTGTTCACTCAGATTTTCCACGGGCAGGTCGCCATAAAGGGTTTTCGAAAGAATCACGTCGTCCTGGGCATCCGCCAGCTTTTCCTCGGCGTCCTCAAGACGGACACGGGGCAACGCACCGGCTTTCACCAGATCCGACACCCGCTCAATTTCGGCTTTGGCTAAATCGATCTGCTTGCTTTGCAGCACGCTGGGAACGGACGCCACGGCGGCGGGGGCCTGCAGGGGGCCGGAAAATGCATGCTGCTGGCTGAGGAGCAGGGGAGTAAGAATGAGGAAAGAGCAAAAAAAACTGAGGGCTCTCGGATATTCCATGCGACCCTTGTAGTGTAACATAAGGGTGAGGAGATTTACCCCATTTTAGAGATCAGTCAGTCGCCGATGGAATCCTCCATCCCCCAGCAGTTAGAACCTTCATGGATGACGGCCGTCCGGGCCGCCGACGCCAAACAAGCGGTCGACATCTTAGTTTTGGATCTGCGCGATGTTACTTCCTTTGCGGATTACTTTGTAATCTGTACCGGATTGAACCCCCGGCAGAACCAGGCCATCTGCGATGAAACCGGACTGCAGCTCAGCCACTTGGGCGAGTTGCCGGTGTGCGTGGAAGGTTATCAGAACGCCGAGTGGATTTTGGCCGATTACGGCTACTTCCTGCTCCACGTATTTTCGGAAAAAGCGCGCGCTTACTACGACCTGGAGCGGTTGTGGAAACATGCGCGAAACATACCACTATCGGCCGTCTTGGCCCAGACTGCAGATTCATCAGCGGCCTGAAAAGCTGTCGAGCGGGCGGCCGGGCAGCTGGTTTTCCTAACCAGCGCCAAGACGGGCAACGCCTTGGAACAAGCGGGTTGAATTTGGCTCAAAAGATGCCACCTGCTTGAGACTTGGCACCCGGATTCCATTCTGAACTTCTAGAAAACCTAGGCATGGCCGCGCTGGAATTCACGCCTGGGGGAGTTCTCCGGTGCAGCGGGCCTCCGCGTACTTGATTCCGGGCTGGCATTACAGAGATGTGAACGCCGGAACTGTAGGAGCATGCTCCGTTTCTGGCGAACTTCCTGTTGGATTGCGAGGAGTTCTGGTCTGGCGGACACGCCCCTGGGGCATGGCTGCATCCGGGGGGTTGGGTACAGCGCGGACCCCAGGGCCAAGAACTGGCGCTCGAAAGGTGGGCGCTGGCATCGGGAGGCCTGAAAATTCTGGCGGTCCGCACGCTGGGCGGCGAATTCGAAGAGAACCGGGCGGCGTTTCAAACTGCCCGCGAGAGCCGGCTGTTGAAGGAACAACTGGAAATCCGTAACCGGGACGTCGAGAGGCTGGCGCGGTTGAAGAGTGAGTTTCTGGCCAGCATGAGCCACGAACTGCGGACCCCGCTGATCGCCATTATTGGTTTTTCCACGCTGCTGGCGGATCATACGGCGGGTCCGCTGAATGCCGAATAGCAGAGCTTCATCGAACACGTGGGCTCTGCGTCCCGGCACCTGCTGGCTTTGATTAACGACATTCGAACGCCTATCTAACCAAGCCGATCAAATCGCGCGCAGTGCTTTGGGAGGCCATCCGCAAGGTCCTGCACTAGTCCGTGGTGAAAGTGCTTTTCGGGCAAGCATTGCGATTTTGACTGATTTTCGGGGGCAGCTTCAGCCATCAAGTGTCCCCTGGAATCGAGTTGTAGCTTGCCTGTGAAGGTCAAGGGCCTGCCGGTTTCGCGTTGCTGCGAAAATCCTTACTTTCACCACGGGCGGCTAGCGGCTGCAATAGCGAGATTTGACCTTGGCACCGGTTCGCGACTATCGTTATTCATGGACCGACGCCGCTTTTTCGCTTCCGCCGCGGGGACCTTAGCCGCTTTGGAAGCCCAATCCTCCGCCCAGACTCCCCAAGCCCTTGGCCGTCCCGCCGACACCGTTGCTCGCGACGAAGACTTCTGGCTTAATATTCGCCACGCATTTACGGTGGATCGCAATATGGTCAACCTGAACAACGGCGGCGTTTCGCCCTCACCCAAGATTGTGATGGATACCGAAATACGCTATCTCGAGATCGAAAACATGAATCCGTCGTACTACATGTGGCAGGTGCTGGATCCGGGCATCGAGACCGTGCGGCGGCGCCTGGCGCGGGCTTTTGGGTGCGACACGGAAGAGATCGCCATCACGCGCAATGCGAGCGAAG
>JBBQUE010000736.1:0-2477 GCA_038212805.1 Bryobacterales bacterium
GGCGGGCACGCCCACGGAATTGAGCAAGAGCAATCACAGCCAGTTCAAGGATCAACTGGCGAAGCTGGGCGAAGGCCAGATCTACGGAATCGTTGGATATCTTTATTACGCAAAAGAAAGCGGTAAAGAAAGCAGCAACTGCGAATTGGGAGATCATGACGCGGTGGATTATCACATCGGGATTGGATTCGACCCCCAGCTTGCACCAACCGGTAAGCCCAAGGGCCAGGAGCTCAAGAATTTGGAACAAAACAGTGTCATTGTGGAGATGACGCCGCATTACCGCTTCAACTATCACCCGGATTGGGATATCGACGCGGTCTTGAGCGCGGTGGGGAAGCAGGTCAGGGTGGTGGGACAACTGATCATCGATAGCGAACATAACAACGCGGCGCAGAATTGCGGTTTCAGCAATCCGGACATGGCAAAATGCTGGCGAGCATCGTCATGGGAATTGCATCCGGTGATGCAGTTCCAGGTTTGCGCCTCGGGTACGTGTACCGCATCCTCCGGGAATTGGGTGGAGCTTGCGGGGAGAGCTTTGGATGCACAGGCGCCTGCTCCGGAAGCGGTGAAGCCGAAGCGTATGGCAGCACCTGCCCCGGCTCTTTAGGGGCTATTTGACATGGACCCTGGGAAAGCTATATTATGCTTTCGTTTGAGTCGGTTAGCTGAATTCACAAGCATGCAGATCGCACGCGTATTTTTCACGGCGTTAAGTGTAGCATTTGCCGCTGACCCGGCGATGGCGGCCACTTTGGAAGCGGCCCCCCCAGCGCGCGCGGCGTTCAATCGGTACTGTTTTGGCTGCCATAACGAAGCGCTAAAATCTGGCGGCTTTTCGCTGGCTAAGATCGACTTCGTCCATCCCCAACGTACCGCCGATGCCGTGGAGAAAGCCGCCCGGAAACTGCACGCGGGCATGATGCCGCCACCTGGTCTGCCCAGGCCTGACGCGGTGACATCAAAAGCCATGACGGACCTTCTGGAGAGCCAGATTGATCAATCCGCCCTGGCCCAGCCCAACGCAGGCCGCCCGGCGCTACACCGCCTGAATCGAACGGAATACGCCAATGCGGTGCGCGATTTGCTTGGCCTCACCATCGACGTCAACGCGTTGCTTCCGCCCGATGATATGAGCCACGGCTTCGACAACATGGCGGACGTGCTGACCGTATCGCCCGCGCTGCTGGACGGCTACATCCGCGGGGCGGGCAAGATCAGCCGTGAGGCGATTGGAGATCCGGCGGCGCGCGCTCTGACGCACACCTACTCCAGCCCAAGGGTGCTGTCACAAACCCGGCACGTGGAAGGGACTCCCATGGGAACGCGGGGCGGAATTTCAGTGGTCCACAACTTTCCGGCCGACGGCGAATACATCTTCAAGCTTGGGTTTTACTATTCGCCCACGGGTCCGCTGTTTGGATTGAATCAAGGCAAAGGCCAGCAGATTGAGATCTCGGTGAACGGTGAGCGAGTGGCGCTGCTGGATATCGATCCCAAGATGACGCTGGCGAAGGACGGCCTCAAGTCGCCCGCGATCCGGATCCAGGCGGGACCGCAGCGAATCGCCGCTGCCTTCCCAATTCAAGCCGATGGCCCGATCGAGGATGAGTATCACAGCTTTGAGCAGTCGTTGGTGGACGTAAGTTCCGGGACTGTGCCAGGCATGACCACCTTGCCACATTTACATGAGTTGAGCGTCACCGGACCGGCAAAGATATCCGGGATCTCAGACACGCCCAGCCGGCGCAAGGTCTTTATCTGCCGTCCCGCGGCGGGTGCCGATGAGATCCCGTGCGCAAAACAGATTCTGGGCGGGTTGGCGCGCCAGGCATTTCGCCGTCCGGTTACGCCGGGCGATCTGGAATCCCTGCTCTCCTTTTATCAGCGGGGCCGCAACGAGGGCGACTTCGAATCCGGAGTTCGTACCGCGCTGCAGGCTATTCTGGCCAGCCCGGAGTTCACGTTCCGGTTTGAGCAGACTCCGGATTCCGTTGCGCCCGGCGCGAATTACCGGATCACCGATCTGGAACTGGCCTCGCGCCTGTCCTTCTTTTTGTGGAGCAGCGGGCCCGACGATGAGTTGATTACCGTGGCAAGCCAAGGCAAATTGCGCGACCCCGTGACGCTAGAGAAGCAGGTAAAGCGCATGTTGGCGAACCCGCGATCCGAGGCGTTGACGGCGAACTTCGCGGGGCAGTGGCTGCATCTTCAGAACCTGAAAAATACCACGCCGGATCTGCTGCTCTATCCGGATTTCGACCGGACCCTATCTCAATCGATGCGGCGCGAGACGGAACTTCTTTTCACCAACATCGTGCGGCAGGATCGGAACCTGCTGGAACTTTTGACCGCCGATTACACCTTCGTGGATGAACGGCTGGCCAAGCATTACGGGATTCCGAATGTACTGGGAAACCGCTTCCGGCGCGTACCCGTGGCGGATCCGAACCGCTACGGCTTGCTGGGGCACA
>JBBQUE010000737.1:0-2474 GCA_038212805.1 Bryobacterales bacterium
CTTCGCGTCGCGTTGATGGATGGGCGCATTGTGGAATACCGGCGCGGAGACAAGGTGGATTTCAAGGTCCCGCTGGTGCCCCTGCCGGACGTGACGAAGTGCACGGCGGGTTATCAGCTTGCGCCGGGGATGGACTGGACCGATCTGTTCTGCGGTTCGGAAGGTACGCTGGGCGTGGTGCTGGAGGCGGAGGTGCAGTTGCTGCCCATTCCGCCCAACCTGTTTTCCGGCGTGGTGTTCTTCCCTACCGATGAAGCAGCTTTGGATGCCGTGGATGCGTGGCGTGGTATTCCCGATTTGCGCATGTTGGAGTATGTCGGCTGCAATGCGCTGGACCTGTTGCAGGGGCGATTTCCGGAGATCCCGCAGGACGCAGCAGCGGCGCTGTTGATTGAAGGGGAGGATCTGGATGGCTGGGCGGAGAGGCTGCCGGATAGCGCCTGGATTGGCATGTCAGCCATGGATCGCGAGCGGGTGCGGAAGTTCCGGCACTCCCTGCCGGAGCTGGTGATCGAGTTCATTTCGAAGCGCGGCATCCTGAAAATGGGCACGGACTACGGAGTGCCTTTGGCGAAGAACCGCGAAATGCTGGCGTACTACACGGAGCGGCTGGAAGCGGAGTTGCCGGGCCACTACGTGATCTATGGGCACATCGGGGACGCCCATGTTCATGTGAACATGCTGCCGCCTGACGCCACTCTCACTGAAGCGGCGGGCGCGCTGTTGAAGGAGTTTGCCGCGAAGGCGGTTTCGCTGGGCGGCACGGTCTCAGCGGAGCACGGGCTGGGCAAGCGGAAGGCGGGAATGCTCAGCCTCCAACACGCACCCGAACACATCGAAGCGATGAAGGCGGTGAAGCGGCGCATGGACCCTCAGTGGCTGCTGGGTCAGGGAACACTGTTCAAAAGCATATGATGGTTCGGACAAAGTGTATCCGAATAACGCAAAAGCAAAACTGAAAGCCGGCGGCACCGTTCTGGGGACGTACGTGCGGCATCCCGATGCGGGGATCGCGGAAATCCTGTGCTACCTGGGCTATGACTTCCTGATGTTCGATGGCGAGCATGCGCCCATCGGGGAGCGCGAGTGTGAAAACCTGGCGCGGGTGTGTGAGCTGACGGGCGTCACCGGAATATCGCGCGTGCCGTCGAACCTGCCGTGGATGATTGCGCGCACCCTGGACACCGGCATTCAAGGCATTCAGGTGCCGATGGTGAACAGCGCAGAGGAGGCCCTGGCTGCGGTGCAGGCCGCGAAATACGCTCCGCTGGGCACGCGGGGACTGGCGGGGTCGCGCGCCGCGAACTACGGGCAGGTGTTGCCGTTCAGTTACCCTGCGCACGTCGCAAAATCGAACGCGGAATCCATGGTGATTTTGCAGGTGGAGACGCCTGCTGCGATTGAGGCTCTGCCGGAGCTGGTGGAGATTCCGGAGATCGATGTGATCTTCATTGGGCCTACGGATTTGTCACTGTCGCTGGGGCATCCGGGGGATTTCGGGCATCCCGAGGTGCAGGCGGCTTTTCGGCAAATAACCGCAAGTGTGGAGAAGTCCGATAAGGCGCTTGGCGTGTTGGCCGCTACCACTGAAGCGTCGGTGGAATGGCGGGACAGAGGTGCGCGCTACATCATGGGGGTCTTCGAAGCCCTGATGGGTCCTGCGATTCGCGACTACCTCAAGACTGTCCGGGGGGAATAATGGAGATCGCGGAGCGGACCCGGCGGCGCGTCACACGGCGTCTGATGCCCTACCTGGTGCTGATCTATCTGACCGCGTATCTGGATCGCGCGAACATTGGAATCGCCAAGCTGCAGATGCAGGGCGCGCTGGGGTTCACGGACGAGATTATCGGGTTCGGCGCGGGCGTGTTTTTTCTGGGCTACTTTCTGCTGGAGATTCCGGGGTCGCTGATTGTGGAGCGATGGAGCGCGCGGCGCTGGCTGGCCCGCATCATGGTGACCTGGGGGATTATGGCGACGCTCTCGGGCTTTGCAGGTATGCTGCCGTTGCCGCTGAGCGTGCAGGCGCAGTTTTATTGGCTGCGCTTCCTGCTGGGCGCGGCAGAGGCGGGCTTCTTCCCGGGCGTGGTGGTCTATCTTTCGCACTGGTTCTGTCAGGCGGACCGGTCCCGCGCAAAAGCATGGTTCATGATTGCGCAGCCGCTTTCCATCGTGATCGGGATTCCGATTTCGCGATGGATTCTGGAGACGGTTCACTGGTACGGGATGGCAGGATGGCGCTGGGTATTCATTCTGGAGGGCCTGCCGCCGGTGATCCTGGGATTTGTCACGCTGCGGTATTTGACAGACCGGCCGGAGCAGGCGAAGTGGTTGCCGGACGATGAGAGGGCCTGGCTGGTGGCGGAGTTGGCGAAGGAAGAAGCGCAACGTGTTTCGGCGGGCCGCGTGGGCGTTTTCGATGCGCTGCGACAGCCACAAACGTTATTGCTGGCGGTGGCGTTTTTTCTGATTGT
>JBBQUE010000738.1:0-2465 GCA_038212805.1 Bryobacterales bacterium
GTGATGGCCACCGTCGCCATGGAACCGGCGTCTTCTTTCACGTCTGACGCGGTTCGCGATGAGCGCGCCAAGCTGCTCCGCGCCATCCGCATCATGCGTCCCGATCAGGTTGCCGACAACGCCGTCGCGGGTCAGTATGGCTCAGGCCGTTCCGGCAGCGAAATGGTGCAGGGCTTCCTCGCGGAAAAGGGCGTCAGCCCGGACTCCCAAACCAACACCTACGCCGCTGTTACTTTCCTGGTGGACAACTGGCGCTGGGCGGGCGTCCCCTTCTACATCCGCACCGGCAAAGCCCTGCCGAAGCGCGTCAGCGAAATCGCCATCCAGTTCCGCACCGCTCCCCTCGCCATGTTCCGCAAGGCGACCGCCGGCGCGGAAACCGTGCCCAACATGCTGATCCTGCGCATCCAGCCGGAAGAAGGCATCTCGCTCAAGTTTGTTTCCAAGCGCCCCGGCTCCGGCATGCAGCTCCGCCCGGTTTCGATGGACTTCAACTACGGTTCCAGCTTCGGCGAACGGTCGCCCTCCGCTTACGAAACTCTGCTGCTCGACGCTATTTCCGGCGACGCTACGCTCTATACCCGCCAGGACATGGTGGAGGCGAGCTGGACCGCCGTGCAGCCCATCATGGACTACTGGGCCACCCAGAAGTTCAACTTCCCGAACTACGCTGCGGGAACCTGGGGACCCGAAGCCGCCGATGAGATGCTGGCGCGCTGGGGCCACACCTGGAGGAAACCGTAAATGTCCGCCACCCAAACCATCAAGCCGGACAAGATCCTCAAAGAACTGGGCGAGCTCTGGACCAATATGGGCAAGCCCGATGAGGGTGAAGACCAATCGCACGGAGGCGGCCTGCTGCGCGCTTGCGCCATGACCTTGCTCAGCTTCGTCGATGACGAGGAGGACACCCAGGCGCTGGGCGAAATCTTCGCCGGCCTGATGAAAGAACACCCCAGCCGCGCCATTGTGGTCCGCGTTCGCGAAGGGGATGATTTCCTTTCTGCCCGCGTCTTTGCGCAATGCTGGATGCCTTTCGGCCATCGCCGCCAGATCTGCTGTGAAACGGTGGAGCTCAACTGCTCCATGGACCGCCTCGCGCATGTGGTCTCGATTGTCAGCCCGCTCGCGGTTCCGGACCTGCCCCGCGTGATCCTGCTGCGGTCGGCGCGTGTAGTCCGATCAGGCGCCATCCGCAAGATCCTGCCGCTGGGCGATAAGATCATCGTCGATTCCGCCCGCACCGGCGCGCCGGGCTTCGGCGAACTGGGCGGCCTGCTGGATGCCGGTCACATTGCGGGCGATCTGGCCTGGACGCGCATTACCGAACTTCGGTCTTTGCTGGCCCAGCTTCTCGAAAACCGCAAACCGGCCAAAATCACCATCGAATACCTGGGCAAAGAAGCCGGCCCCGAAGCGCGTTACCTCGACGCCTGGCTTGATTCCTCGCTTCCGGATACCATCGTCGGTCTGAAGGGCAGCGGCACGCCGGGCGCGGGCGCTATCTGTGCAGTTCGCATTGACGGTGATCTCTCCGTGCAACTGTGCGAGGGCGGCGCCGAAGTCCAACTCGGCACCCTGCAGCAGCGCGCCAGCCTGCCCAGCGGCACTGATGAGCAGTTGCTCAATGCCGAACTCAGCATTGTAGTGCACGACCGCGTGTTCGAACGTGTTCTCAATCACATCACCGCATGAGCACAGAACTTCTGACTTTTAACGACGCGAAGGCGGCAGCCGAAGCCTGCGGCGCGGCCATCTTCGACTTGCTGCGGGCCGCCCGGGCCGAACGCGGCGTGGCGCGCCTGGCTGTCTCCGGCGGCAGCACGCCCCGCATCATGTTTGAGTGGATGGCGAAGCAGGGCTTCGACTGGACAGGCGTGAATCTCTTCTGGGTGGACGAACGCTGCGTACCCACAGAAGACTCGCAAAGCAACTACCGGATGACCCGGGAATCGCTGCTCGACACCATCAAACTGGAGCCGCACCAGGTTCACCGCGTGGAGACAGAATACTCGCCGGATGAGGCAACCAACCGGTACAATGCGGCGATTGCGCGCTCCTTCGGACTGCCGCCGGGCGAACTCCCGGAGTTCGACGTGCTGCAGCGCGGCATGGGCCCGGATATGCACACAGCCAGCCTGTTTCCCGGCGAACCACTGATTGAAAACCGGACCGGGATCGCCGGCCTGGTTTGGGTGGAGAAATTCAAACAGCACCGGGTTACGCTGCTGCCGGGCGTACTGGAAAAGGCACGTCACACGCTTTGCCTGGTAACGGGCGCGGACAAGACGGATGCCCTGGTCACCGTGCTGCGGGGCGAACGAGATCCTCTTCATGTGCCATCACAGCTTTCTTCGCCGCAAATGAGATGGTATCTGGACCGCGCGGCCGCAGCGAAGCTTTAATTGAGACGAGCTCTAATCAAGCCGGCGCGTCAGAGTGGCAGTGCCACTGATTAAACCGAC
>JBBQUE010000739.1:0-2457 GCA_038212805.1 Bryobacterales bacterium
CCGGATGGAAAAGTCCATGTGCCACCCAACGAAGACATTGAGGCGTTGCCATCCGTCCAGACCCTTACCGACACCGGTCGACGTGACTGGCGGAGTCAGCCAGCGGAGGGCGATGTCTTTTCGTCTACGTGGTTGCCCTGCTTGGTTTCAATGCGCTCCAGGCGTCTGACGACCTCGTCGAAGCGGCGGTTGATGTCGTCGCGCACCTCGCGGATGGAGGCGTTGGTGTCGTCGAATCGCTTGGTGTGGAGGCCGGACGCCAGAAAGATTGAGGCCACGTGGGCAGGGCTTGGCCGATCACCTCCGAGCGCGCCAGAGAAATGTCATGCATATGAAACCCACGTACTATAGCCTGGGTATTATGCAATTCCGGACCCTGGCCGCTCTTTTAGTGTCACTATTCAGCATGCAAGCCGCCACCAGCATCATGGTGCATGGCCACCGCGGGGCGCGCGCCATCAAACCTGAAAACACTATCCCTGCCTTCGAATACGCCATCGGGATCGGCGTGGACGTGCTGGAAATGGATGTCGCGGTCACCAGGGATAACGTGCCGGTCATCTCGCACGACCCGCATCTGAACCCCAAGATCTGCCAAGGCCCGGTACCGAACGCGCTGATTCACGATCTAACGCTGGCCGAGGTCCGCAAGTACGATTGCGGCGTGCTCAAGAACGCGCTCTTCCCCAAGCAGACCCCGGTCCCCGGCACGCGCATTCCCACGCTGGACGAGGTGCTGAGCCTGTCATCGAAGGGCAAGTTCGAATTCAACGTGGAGACCAAGATCTTCCGCGATCACCCGGAGTACACGCCAGCCCCCGAGGCCTTCGCCAAACTCATTTTGGACGTGATCCGCAAGCACAAGTTGGAGTCGCGCGTGATTCTGCAATCGTTCGATTTCCGCACACTGCACGCCATGAAGAAGCTTGCGCCAGAGATCCGCCGGTCGGCGCTATATGAAGGCCAGCCGAAGAGTTTCGTCGAGATCGCGCACGAAGCCGACGCCACCATCGTCTCGCCGCTCTATACGCTGGTAACGCCCGCGCTGGTCAAGGAAGCCCACGCCGCCGGAATACAGGTGGTCCCGTGGACCGCGAACAAGCCCGCCGACTGGGATAAGCTGATCGATGCCCACGTGGACGCCATCATTAGTGACGACCCTTTGGCGCTCATCGAACATCTGAAAGCTCGCGGATTGCGATAGTATCCCGCACAATCGTCCGGGACCCAAGATACAGCACCGCCGCCAGGGCGATCAGCAAAACCGGAATCACCTGCATGGCCTGCTGTAGCCCAATCGCCCGGAAGGCTTCGGTCATCTGCAAAGCCCCGGCACCGGCCATGGCCTGGCGTGCAAACCGGTCGCTCAGGCTGCCTGTGAGCACCGGCCCGAACGACGCTCCGCACAGATACATCACCATGAAATACAAAGCCATGGTGATGCCCCGCTGGCGTGGCTTTACAATGTCCTGAATGGAAGAATAAACCAAGCCATAGTAGGCGTTCATGGCGGCATAGGCGATTGACATGAGCGCCAGCGCGAGCACCGCTTGGCCGTGCGGCTGCAGGATTCCGAAGTAAGCGAAAGGCGCGCCCACCAGCGAGATCAGCGCAGCCATCCACATGCGTCCATTCTTGCTGGTGCGGATGATGCGATCTCCTAAAAACCCGGCCGCCACTCCCCCGCCCACTCCGCTGATCAGGTAAACCAGGCCCGTGGCCGCGCCCGCTTGCGCCACCGACATGGAATGCACGCGGCTCAGGAACGCTGGAAGGAACGAGTGGAAGGCATACATATTGAAGTTGAGAAACACGCCGGACGCGATGATCCACCACAGGGTGGGAATGCGCAGCACATCCCAGATGGAACCCTTCTCATCGTCCACTCCGCCCGCTTCGGACGCGCCGCGTTCCGGCTCCCGTAAACGCAGCAGCGCGGGCACCAGAATCAGCGCCGGCAAGGCCGCAACCACCATGGCCGCGCGCCATCCCCAAGCCTGCGCGATGGGTCCGCTAAAGGCTTGGCTGAGGGCATTCCCGATAGGCACCCCTAGCATGAAGAGCGCCAGCACCCGGGCTCGCCGGCTGGCCGGAAACAGGTCGCCCAGCCAACTGGTACCCGTGGGCGCGCAGACCGCCTCCCCCACGCCCACACCCATGCGCGATAGCAATAGCAGCGGGAAACTCCCCGCGATCGCCGCGACGGCGGTTAACGACGACCACACCACCACCCCCGATGCCAGCAGCTTTTTACGGCTCCACGAATCGGCCACGCGGCCCAGCGGGACGCCGACAATCGCGTAGATCCAGATGAACACGCTACCCATCAACCCCAGTTGCGTGTCATTCAGATTGAACTCTTTGCGCAGGGGCTCGGCCAGCGCGGCGGGCACGCCCCGGTCATAGAAGTTCAAAACATTAATCGCGAATAGGATCAAAACGGGAGCCAATGCTGGC
>JBBQUE010000740.1:0-2451 GCA_038212805.1 Bryobacterales bacterium
GGTCTATGATGTGACGCAAAACCCGTTCCAGGCGGATCTGGAAAAGCTGAAGACCGATCTTTCGCCCAGCTTTGGCGCTCCCGGCGCCCCGGTGGTCATGGTGATCTTCAGCGACTTCGAATGCCCGAACTGCAAGGAAGAGGCCAAGGTTATCCGCGAGAATCTGCAGGCGCGGTTCCCGAAAGAGGTTCGGGTGTACTTCAAGAATTTCCCACTGGAGGCCATCCACCCGTGGGCCAAGCCGGCCGCGATGGATGGGCGCTGCGTATTCCGCCAAGCCCCGCTGGCCTTCTGGAAATATCATGACTGGATGTATGAGCATCAAGCTGAGATTACCCCCGCGAATTTAAAGGATAAGGTACTGGACTGGGCGAAGGGCGCGGATCTGGACATGCTGCAACTGGGGCGCTGCATCGACGGGAAGGCGACCGAGGCCGAGGTGGACAAGGAACTGGCTGAGGGCCGGTCTTTGAAAGTGGACGCCACGCCAACCGCGTTCGTAAATGGCCGCCGGTTAGTGGGAAATTATCCCTGGCCGAACCTGGAACAGATCATCGCGGGAGAGTTGAAGTACCAACAGAGCAACCCCAACGCGGGCGAGAAATGCTGCGAAATCTCCCTTCCTTCCCCGATTATTAAGCAAAAATGAAGCGCCTGATTGCGGGCATGGTTGTTGTTGGCGGCCTGGCGGCGGCCGATCTGTCGCCAGATGAATACCTGGGCTACGTGAAGTTTCTGGCGGCGGACAACATGCGTGGCCGCGCCACGGGCTCGCCTGAACTCGAAAAGGCCGCGGACTTCATCGCCGGGCGCTTCAAGGCCTTCGGTCTGAAGCCGGTGGAAGGCGATAGCTATTTTCAAAGTTTTGAAGTCACCACGTCCGCGCGGTTAGGTTCGAAGAATAATCTGGCAGCGGTCAGCGGCGGGAAGCGTACCCGCCTGAAATTCCAGCGCGACTTTGTTCCGCTGAATTTGTCCAGCAAGGGGAAGGTGTCGGGCGGCGTGGTGTTCGCGGGCTACGGGATCACTGCGCCGGAGTATAACTACGACGACTATGCCAGCCTGGACGTAAAAAACAAGATCGTGCTGATTCTGCGGCACGAGCCCCAGGAATTCGACGAGAAGAGTGTCTTCGACGGCAAGGTGTATACCGCCCACGCGCAGATTTTCGCCAAGGCGGCCAACGCCAAGATGCACGGGGCGCGCGCCATTCTGATGGTGAACGACGTGGCGGCCCATCCCAGCGATCCCGACCAGTTGGAGAAGTTCGGTGAAACGTCAGGCCCCGGGAATGCCGGTATCGCGTTTGTGCAGGTGAGGGCGGAGGTGGCCGACCAGTGGCTGGAAGCATCCGGACAGTCCTTGGAAAAGCTGCAAGCGGAGATCGACAAGACGCTGAAACCGGCCTCGTTCGCACTCCCGGCCAGCTTAGCGCTGGAGCTGAACGTGGACGTGGAGCGGGAGAACAAGACGGTCCACAACGTGGCGGGCTACCTTCCCGGCGAGACCGACGAGTACGTAATTCTGGGCGCGCATTACGATCACTTGGGCTTAGGGGAGCAGTTCACGCTTGCGCCATCACTGGTGGGCACGGTGCATCCGGGCGCGGACGATAACGCTTCTGGTACCGCTGGCGTCTTGGAGTTGGCGCACTGGTTCCAGGGCCAGCCCAAGCACAAGCGCGGCATCCTCTTTCTAGCATTCGCGGGCGAGGAACTGGGGTTGCTGGGTTCCAGCTACTATGCCAATCATCCGGATCTGCCGCTCGGGAAGGCCGTCACGATGATCAATTTGGACATGATTGGGCGGCTGCGGGACAAGAAAGTCTACGTGGGCGGAACGGGTACCGGGTCTACATTTGGCGAACTTCTGAAGGCCGCCAGTGCGCGTCACGAAGTTCAGACGGATCTCTCGGAGAAAGCGGGCTACGGATCCAGCGACCATATGTCGTTCACCATGAAGCAGATGCCCGTGCTGTTTTTCTTCTCCGGCCTGCACGCGGATTACCATAAGCCCAGCGATACCTGGGACAAGATCGACGCTCCCGGTGCCGTCAAACTGCTGGAATTGATCAGCGATGTGATGGGGACGCTGGCGGATGAACCCGGCCGTCCGCAATTCGTGCGGGTGGTGGAGCAGCAGCCGCACGGGCAGGTGGCGGGCAGTTCGTCGAAATCCGGCTATGGGCCCGACTTTGGCAGCATCCCCGATTTCGCCGAGATCCCGAACGGGGTGCGGTTCGCCGATGTCCGTCCCGGGTCGCCAGCCGCTAAGGCGGGGCTGAAAGCCGGTGACATTATGACCTCGTTCGACGGTAAGCCTATCCAGAATCTATACGACTTGACCTACACCCTTCGGGCTAAAAAGCCCGGCCAGGAGGTACTGGTGAAGGTGCTCCGGGAGGCCCAAACGATTGAAGCCAAGGTACTGCTGACGGAACGAAAGTAAACT
>JBBQUE010000741.1:0-2445 GCA_038212805.1 Bryobacterales bacterium
ACCGGGTGGCCCAAGCCATGGATGAAGTACTTGTCGAGAGGCTGGCCGTGCAGGTCTTTCCCATGAGACTTCATGTAATCGCGGACCAGTTTGGTGAGGTCAGCCATGGCGACGCCGGGCTTGATGGCGTCGATAGCGGCCTTCTGGGCACCCAGGACGATTTCGTAGAGTTCGCGCTGGCGGGGGGTAAATTTGCCGGTGACGGGGATGGTGCGGGTAACGTCGCTGGCGTAGCCGGAACATTCGGCGGCGGTATCCATAACCACCACTTCGCCTTGATCCATACGGCGCTTGTTGGCGGAATAGTGGAGAACGGTACCATTCAGGCCGGAGCCGACGATGGGCGCGTAGGCGTGGCGTTCGCAGCCGTTCTCCATATATACGTTGGTAATGGTGGCGGCGAGCTGGTATTCGTAGAGGCCGGCGGCCATGCGCTTCCACGCCGCGCGGTGGCCTTCCAGAGTAACGTCGGTGGCGTGCTGGATGGCGGCAATCTCGGCGGGCGATTTCTTCAGGCGGAGCTTGCCAATGCTGGGCCGGGCGTCGGCGAAGGTGCGCATGGGATAGCGGGACTTCAGCTTTTCGACCGCGGGTTGGTTGGGGAGGGCGTAGACCATTACGGCGGAATCGAGGGCCTTGTCGAGGCTGGCTTCGAATTTCTCTATGGGCAACACGTCTGTGAACCCGGTGCGGGCTGCGATGTTCTGGTCCTCGGCGGAAGATCGCTTGCCGACGAAGCGTTCCAGGGGCTCGCGGTGGTGGGGCAGGAAGAGCGTGTCGCGGGTGGCGGTGAGCAGCAGAATCGCGCCCGGTTCAGGCCAGCCGGTCAGGTATTCGAAGTTGGATTCCTGGGTGAAGCCGTAAACTTCGTCCTGGCCTTCGGTGCGGCCGAAGAGGATGAGCGTGCCGTCGAGTGTTTTCTGGAGGGCTGCGCGGCGGGTGCGGTATTCGTCGTGGGGGATGGGGCCGGCGGCAAAGAGGGGCAGGGATAGGGCGGCTAGGAGGAGAAGACGGCGCATGATGTGAGTTTAGCGCGTAGGTAACAATGTGCGGGCTACCTGTAAGATACTAGGCTTGGAGGGGCGAAACTGGTGAAACGAACGATTCAGGTACGGATCAGCAAGGGCGACCATCTGTTTATAGGGGAATGTCTCGACCTGCCGGTGGTCACACAGGCGGCTACTTTGGACGAATTGGCGGCCAATATCAGAGAGGCGGTCGGGCTGCATTTGGAAGGCGAAGACTTGGCTGCGATGGGGTTCTCGAGTAACCCTACAATCCTGGCCACCATGGAACTTGAAGCGGTGGCGTGAGACTTCGCATTCTTTCGGGAAGCGACGTTGTGGGAATCCTTGGCAGGTTTGGATTTCAGGTAATCGCACAACGAGGCAGCCACTGAAAGCTTCGCCGTTCTTTGGAGCGTGGTCAGACCCAAACATTGACTGTACCCAACCACTCCGAGATCGATCGCGGAACCCTTCACGCCATCTACCGCCAAGCGTGCCGGTACAGTACTGAGAAGGAACTGCCCTCTCAGTTTTTCGTGGATTGATGATGTCGCCGGCTTGGGTTGGCACGGCTCGCTCGTGATCCAACTGTTCTGGTGTCAGCAGAGGTATAACAGGCTGCTCGATCTTGCGGCGGGCCGTCTACGATTCCAGCACGGTCACGGGATGCTCGCCCCGTCGTCCGACAAGACGCAGATATCGCGGAGGCTGCGGTAATCCTCGGCGTAATCCAGGCCGTAACCCACGACAAACTCGTCCGGGATTTGAAATCCGATGTAGCGGACCTCCACGGGCCTTGTCCGCCGCTCAGGCTTATCGAGCAAAGTGGCGATGCAGATGGACTTGGGCTTGCGCTGCTGCAGGATGTTCACCAGGTAGCTGAGCGAGACGCCGCTATCGATGATGTCCTCGACGATCACCACGTTGTGGCCTTCGATGGAGACGTCCAGATCCTTGGTGAGCTGCACTTGGCCTGAGCTGGTTTTGCCGCGGCCGTAGCTGGAAATGCCCATGAACTCGATGCGGTTGGGGGTGGTGATGGCGCGCGAGAGATCCGCCATGAAGATGAACGCACCTTTCAGAATGGCGATCAGGTACAGGGGACCGTCGGGAAAGTCGGCGCTGATTTGGGCACCCATTTCACGGACCCGCTGCTGAATCTGCTGCTCAGTAAGAAAGACGTGGGGGACAAGGGGCATTGAAGCCTAATCGGCGTTGTGGAGTTTCGTGCTGCCAGGCCCGATGTGGATATGGGCTCCAGTGGCCTTACCCGGCACGGCGCGCAGGAACGCGTAGTAGGGTAGACCTTTGGCTTCCAGGTACTTGCGCAGCCAGATCCCCTCTGGATCGTTGGGGTTCACGGCGATATCCACGCGCCCGTGATGGTCAAACCCCAGGGCGTTGTGGAGCGCGGTCTGGCCATCGGCGCTGATTTGGG
>JBBQUE010000742.1:0-2430 GCA_038212805.1 Bryobacterales bacterium
GCCAGGTTTACGATCCGGCGCGATGAACCCACGGCGCGAATAACGCCGTTCACGATCAGCATTGCGCCGTCGGAGATTATGCCAAGATTGTTCAGGTCGGCACCGCGCCGGGGACCGCTGGGCCCGTGCAGTGTAAGCAACTGCCGGGCGCCTCGAATCAAAACTGACCTGTTCATGGTGGCGGACCGCCCGCCATCGAGCGCGAACTATTGCCGGGTTATTGCTGCCTTTCCCAGGACGGCATTGAGGGAGCCCTGCCGGTAACCTTCTAAATCCAGCGTAACGTACTGAAAACCAAGCTCTTTGAATATCGCGGTGAACGCCTTCGCCATGCCCGGCGTGAGGGCCTTGCCGAGTTCATCCGGGGCAATTTCCAGCCGCACCAGTTCGCCGTGGAAGCGCACCCGGAACTGGCGGAAACCCAGCGCTTTGATCTCCTCTTCGCCACGCTCCACAGTCTTGATGGTTTCAATAGTGACTGGAGTGCCGTAAGGGATGCGCGAACTCAGGCAGGCCGCGGCCGGACGGTCCCACGTGGAGAGACCGGCCAGTTTGGAGAGTTCGCGAATCTCAGATTTGGCCAGGCCCGCCTCCACTAAGGGCGCTTTCACCTGATGGATTTTCGCGGCGTTTTGGCCGGGGCGGTAGTCGCCCAGATCATCCACGTTTACCCCGTACACGATGTTTTCCAGGCCGCGCCCGGTCGCGATTTCTTCCAGGCGGTGGAACAGTTCGTCCTTGCAATGGAAGCAGCGGTTGGCGTCGTTCTTGACGTAATCGGGATTATCGAACTCGCGGGTTTCGATCAGCTCATGACGGAAACCGCATTCGCGGGCAAATTCGGCGGCGTCCCGCTTGTGCGATTCCGGGATGGACGGAGAATCCGCGGTGATCGCGACTGCGTTGGCACCCAGAGCCTGATGTGCGGCCCAGGCGAGGTAGGCGGAATCGGTACCCCCGGAATAGGCCACGATGACCTGCCGCATTCCGGCTAAAATCGCGAAGAGCTTTTCCTGTTTTTGGGTGAGCAGAGTAGGGTTGAGCCCGAATCCACCGATCGCCACCAGCATCGCCATAGCTATCAGTATACTGACAGTTCAGTCGGCTAGCAGTTGGAGTGAAGGGTACAGCGGTTGCGCACGCAAACGAAACTTGGGGTCCGCCGTTACTAGCAGGGCTTGCTCGCGCTGCGCCAGCGCCAGATATAAACAATCCTGCAGAGGATGAGAGCTCGCCAGCGCCAGATCCACGGCCGCGCTTAAGAATTTCGTCGTCCTTGACGAGAGCCAGCGCGCCGCTACTACGAGCGCGGGACCACAGAGCACACACGGCGCGGGCCTCGTCCGGTAGAATCTCGCGCAGGCGTACTTTTCGCGTGATAGCCGCAAAAACCTCGCTTCGGACCAGGGCGGGGCGGTCAGTTCTTCGCCGCTTTCCAGCAGCGCCTGCGCTTCAAAAGAGCTACGTTCGGGGAAAAACCATTTCACCGCCACGCTGGCGTCTACCACCGTCATCCGCGCTGCTCGCGGTCTTCCACAATTCCGGCGGTGCTGTCGGAGAGCCGGCCGTATCGCGTCCGCAGTTGCTGCCGGAAGGCTTCGGCATCGGTAAGGAACTCCTGGCGCCGCTGCTGACCAACCTGGGTCAACAATAAGCGCAATTCCTCTTCGAGGCTGTGTCCGGTCGCTGTGGCACCGGACCGGAATGCCTCGATCACCCAATCGGGAACCCTTCGGACCTTTACATCAGCCATGCCGTTAGTGTAGGGATTTGGGGTCAAGATGTGTCTCCAGAACCAGACCGCCTAACCCCAGCGCAAGACGACCTTGCCCGCCTTCCCTTCCCGCATCACATCGAAACCCTTCTCAAATTCCGGGAACGTAAAGTGGTGCGTGATTACCGGCTTCACGTTCAAGCCGGACTGCACCATGACCGTCATCTTGTACCAGGTTTCGTACATCTCCCGGCCGTAGATGCCCTTGATAGTGATCATGCTGAAGATGACGGCGTTCCAATCGATGGCCATGTCCTCCGACGGGATACCCAGGAGCGCGATCTTGCCGCCATGGGCCATGTTGGCGAGCATGTCCCGAAAGGCGGAGGGGTTGCCAGACATTTCAAGGCCGACATCGAAGCCTTCGGTCATGCCGAGTTGCTTCCGCACGTCCCGCAGACTGGTTTCCCGCGGGTTGACGGCCAAGGTAAAGCCCATGGATCGCGCCAGTTCCAGACGCCAGGGGTTTACATCGGTGATCACGGTATAGCGTGCACCGGCATGCTTGGCCACGGCGGCCGCCATCAGGCCGATCGGCCCCGCGCCTGTTATAAGGACGTCTTCGCCCAGCACCGGAAAACTAAGGGCAGTGTGGACCGCGTTTCCAAAGGGGTCGAATATGCATGCCAAGTCGCGGTCTATAGCCGGGTCATGCG
>JBBQUE010000743.1:0-2424 GCA_038212805.1 Bryobacterales bacterium
GTAGGCGCGGATATCGAAAAGGGGCTGTTCGCCAATGTGGACCCCATCGGCAAAATGATCCTGGTGGATGGCCACCAGTTCCAGGTCGTTGGCACCGCGCTCCGCCCCGCCGCGTCGTTTTTCGGAGATACCGATAGCCGCATCCTGATGCCGTACTGGACCATGCAGCGCTTCTACCCCAACGACCGGGAGAATGCCATTGTGGTGACAGCGGAGGACAACAAACTTCCGGAGGCGCTGGACGAGGTGCGCGCGGTTCTCCGTATCGACCGCCATGTGAAGTACAGCAAGCCCGACGACTTCGCGCTATCCACCGCCGAACAAATGGTGGGCGATTTCCGGCAGATCACCGCCATGACGTTTCTTGTTATGGCCGTGCTCAGCTCCATCGGCTTGCTGGTGGGCGGCATCGGCGTGATGAACATCATGCTTGTTTCAGTGACTGAGCGCACGCAGGAGATCGGGATCCGCAAAGCCATTGGAGCCCGCCGGTCCGATATCATCATGCAATTCCTGATTGAGGCTGCGGTGCTGACGTCTCTGGGAGGTCTGGCGGGAATCGTATTCGGATGGCTGATCGCCCTGATTGCCCGCAACGTGTTTCAAGACCTGCCCGCTGCCGTACCCCTATGGGCCGCCGTCACCGGGATCGTGGTCTCAACCGCAGTGGGCCTGTTCTTCGGCATCTGGCCGGCGCAGAAGGCCGCTCGGCTGGACCCGGTGGAAGCGTTGCGTCACGAATGACGGCGGACGTGGTGTTTCAAAATGGCTGCGATGGAAGCGCACTCCGTAATCTCGCCCGCCATCACCATCCGGACGGCTTCCGGGAACGGCACCCAGCGGGTTTGAATCTGTTCACTGGGATCCGGCTGGCTCCCCACGTGCGTCAGGGTGGTGGCCACGAAAATCTCCTGGACATCGTTGGTGACGCCGACGCAGGCCTCCACCAGCCCCAGGGATTCCCAATGGGCCGCCGCTACGCCGGTTTCTTCGCGTAACTCGCGCGCCGCCGTCGCCCGCCGATCGTGGTCCTCCGGGTGCGCACCGCCCAACGGCAATTCCCACGAAAACTTCGCGCGCGCATAGCGCCATTGCCCCACTAACACCACGCGGTCCTGATCGTCCGCCGCCAGCACCACCACCGACGGCGCTACTTCCACAACTCCGTAAATGCCGGGCTGCCCATCTGGACGAATCACCCGGTCTTCCCGCACCCGGATCCAGTCGTTCTGGTACACGCACACGCTGTCCAGCAGCTTCCAAGGGTTCACGGTTTTATTATGGATGGGCGCGATATGTCCCCGAGGTATAACTACTTTGGTTGGGAGTCGTGCAGGAAATGTGTGCAGGTTTTGAAAAGATTGGTCGGGGCGGGAGGATTCGAACCTCCGACCTCCTGGTCCCGAACCAGGCGCTCTACCAGGCTGAGCCACGCCCCGAGGTGTGCGATTGCAACCCTTCTATCATAGCATGTTGCGATTTTCGAATCCCACATACCGTACCTCTTCTTCCAGATCGAACCCAAACCGGTCGCGGACCCGGCCTTTCAGCAAATCGATGATACCCACCAGTTCGTTGGCCGTCCCACCCCCGGCGTTGAAAATCAGATTGGCGTGGTAATCGGCTACGTGAATCCCGCCGCTTTTCATGCCCCTGGCACCTGCTTTTTCCAGGAACCAGGCGGAGGGAACTTTTCCCTCCCGCACCACGTTCGCCGGAACTACTTCGCGAGCTTGCGCGGGTAGATCGGCCAGGAGCAAATTCTTAAAGATGCTTCCGGCGCATTTCATGTCCGGGGGATATTTTTCGTTGCGGGTCTTGAAAATGGCTTCGGCGGTTGCCTGCAGCTCGGCAGCGGGGGCTTCGCCGAATTCCAGCTCGGCTTGAAAAATGATCCAATCCGTACGGCGTTTGAAAATACTTTCGCGATAGCGGAATTCGCACTCTTGGTTCGAAAGCATACGCACTTGCTGGCCGTCGAAAAAACGAACCGAATGAATCCGCTCCATGATGGAATGGCCGTAAGCGCCTGCATTTCCGTAAATCGCCGCCCCCACTGAGCCGGGAATTCCGGTCATGGTCTCCATGCCTTTCAGGCCGGCGGATATGGTGAAATCCACCAGGTGCTGCAGCTCCGCCCCGGCATCCGCCCGGACGCACAGGCCCTGGCGGCTGATGGTTGCGGCGATAAAGCGAAGAACCACGCCGCGAAATCCATCGTCTGATACCACCAGGTTCGTGCCGCCGCCAATCACGACAAAAGGAAAGCCGCTGCTCCGCAGCACTCGCAGCGCCTCCATCATGGCGGGTTCGCTCGGCGTTTGCGCGTAAATATCCGCGGGTCCGCCCAGCCCGAAACGTGTATGCTGGCTCAGCGGCTCCCGTTGGCGCAGGGTTAAATTAGGAATCTGGGTGAGATGGGCA
>JBBQUE010000744.1:0-2411 GCA_038212805.1 Bryobacterales bacterium
CCTACGACCCGTGCTTCGCCCTGATGGCCGTGCTGGACGGGCCGAGCCTCGTCCCCGCTCCAGGGTATGTTCGTCCCGAATCCGGGCCCCTCTCATTTCTGGCTGATAATGTTCGGAAAGGTATCTCAGAAGGAGCGGGAGCCTTAACGGTTCACGCTGGTGCTGAGTTCTCGCGCCATTGGTTTGACGGTGACCGGGACGAGATTTCGAGGCTGCTTCTTGAGGCCGCACAACCCTGGCTGGGCAGCCCGGTCGTCTCCACGCAGTTGCACCGGTGGAAGTTCAGTCAGCCCGTGAATCCATATCCCGATCCGTGCTTCCTCATGCATGCGCCATCGCCTTTGGCCTTCGCCGGTGACGCATTTCGCACTCCCCGGGTGGAGGGAGCGTGGCTTTCCGGTCTGGCGGCTGCGACGGCGCTGGTTTCAACAGTGTGAATCGGTGCGCTACACTACTCGAAAATGAAGTTCTGCTTTGGGATCATCGCTCTTTCCGCCGCTGCTCTTGCGCAGACTCCGCCCTCCCCTGCTGCTGCTCCGCCCGCTGAACCCGATCCGATCAAGACACTGGTGGACCGGCTGGATCTGGAACAGTACAAGGCTTCCATCAAAGGTCTCACGAAGTTTGGCGACCGGCGCCAGGGTACGGCTCGCAACCGCGCCGCCATTGACTGGATTGAAACCCAGCTGCAGAGTTACGGCTGCACCAACACGGCCCGCATCACATATGATTACCAGCCGCCCCCGGGTCGCGGTGGCGCTCCCAATGCGGATGCCGGTAACCCGGCTCCGGGTGCAGCGGTCGCCGCAGGTGGTCGCGAACCGGGCCGGGGCGGTGGACGTCGCCAGGGTGGCGGCACGCCTCGCGGTATTCGCGCCCGCACCGGGGTGAACAACGATCCGAAGCTGCAGCCGGATGAAGCGCTGCGGACCATGAATTCCCAGCCCTCCACACCTGGCGAACGGCAAGAGGTTTACTGCACGAAAATCGGGACGACACACCCGGAAGAAATGTATATTGTCAGCGCCCACATGGACGGCATTGGCTGGGGCGAAGCGGCTAATGATGACGGTTCCGGCACGGCGCTGGTGATGGAAGTTGCCCGGTTGCTGAACAGCCCTGATGTGGAGACCGAACGCTCCATCCGGTTCATTCTTTGGAATAACGAAGAATCCGGCACCAACGGCGCCCTTGCCTATACAAATCAGCGGAAAGATTTGCAGGGGAAGGAAGATCCGGCGGGGTCCGGCAAGTATCCTGAGCCGAAATGGCTGGGCGTGATCCAGCACGACATGATGCTGTTTGACCATGGCATGCCGCACAAGGATGGCACGTTGGGCAAGACCCAGCGGCTGGAAGCGGATGTCAATATCGAGTTCCAGTCGGCGTCGAAGTTCGCGAAGGAATCGGCTGCCCTCGCGTGGGTGGTGGAAGCGGCGAATGAGAAGTATGCCACGGATTATCCGGCCGGCGTGGGGTCCCACATGTCCAACACAGACTCCGCCCGGTTTCAGGATCTGGTGGCGTCCATCAGTCTGCGGGAGAACGAACGTGGTCCGCAGATCGGCAATGGATGGGATCCGCACTGGCACCAGCCCACTGATGTCTTTGCGACCTTCAATGATGACGATTTCCGGCTGGGACTTAACGCTGCGCAAACGACGCTGGGTGCGGTTGCGCAACTGGCAGGCGTTAAGTTGAAGCAGTAGTTGCCGCAAGCCAACAGCCTCGATATGGCGGCGAGCCTCGACCACGGGGAGTGGACCGGGTACCAGAAGCGTGCCGTTGTTTTAGCGGCGCTGGTAATCATTTTCGATGGTTTCGACAACCAGCTTCTGGGGTTTGCGATTCCAGCCATCGTGAAAGACTGGCATGTCGCTCGTTCAGCTTTCGCCCCTTCGGTAGCCACGGGGCTTGTTGGCATGGGCCTGGGAGCGGCGTTCGCAGGGCCACTCGGCGACCGGATTGGACGGCGGGTTGCGCTGATTGGCGCCGTGCTGGCATTCGCGTTGGGCACGCTGGGGACGGCGTTCGCACAAAGCCTTGCTTCGCTGGCATTCTTCCGTCTGGCGGCGGGCTTGGGCCTGGGGGGCGCATTCCCGAATGCCACCGCTTTCGCCGCTGAATTTGCACCGATCCGGCGTCGTGCGATGGCGGTTTCCATGACCATCGTCTGCGTCCCTTTGGGCGGCATGCTCGCCGGTTTGATCGCTACCCGGGTGCTGCCTGCTTTGGGATGGCGCGCGCTGTTTGTGGTAGGCGGTGTGTTGCCGCTGATACTCGCTCTGCTGTTGCTTTTCGCCCTGCCGGAATCGCCGCGATATCTGGATCGTCGTGCGGCCCGCTGGCCGGAATCGGGGCGATTGCTTTTCGGTGCCAACCGTCTGCGCGATACCCTCTGTATCTCCTTC
>JBBQUE010000745.1:0-2405 GCA_038212805.1 Bryobacterales bacterium
GGGCCCGAGGAGCAACATTAATGCCTACCATCTGGTTTTGCCTGGTTGCCATCTCGATTGCGGGGTACGTTATTCTCGACGGATTCGACCTGGGAGCTGGCTTCGTTTCTCTCTTTATCGCGCGCAATGAAGACGATCGCCGTCAGATTATCAGTTCCATTGGACCATTCTGGGATGGCAACGAGGTCTGGCTGCTGGCCGGCGGCGGCACGCTTTACTTCGCCTTTCCCTCCCTTTACGCCTCTGCCTTCAGTGGCTTTTACCTGGCGTTGATGATCGTGCTGTGGCTCTTGATTCTGCGCGGGATCGCCATTGAGTTCCGCAATCACATGGAGGGTCCGCTCTGGAAACCGTTTTGGGATGTCGTTTTCGGCGCATCCAGCGCCACGCTCGCCTTGCTGCTGGGCGTTGCGCTGGGGAACGTGGTGCGGGGCGTCCCCATCGATTCGAACGGCTACTTCTTCCTGCCGCTCTGGACCAACTTTCTGCCCGGGGCCGACGCCGGCGTCATCGATTGGTACACGCTTATCATTGGCGCAACCTCGCTCGCCGCCTTAGCCGCTCACGGTTGCCTGTGGGTGGTATACAAAACCAACGGGGCGATCCAGCAACGTTCCCGATCCTTTGGCTCCCGCCTTTGGTGGATTCTGGCGGCGCTGACCCTGGTCACCACCGGCGTCAGCTTTGGCATTCAACCCCATTTGGCGGCCCAGTTCCAGCAGCAACCGTGGGGCGTCATCTTCCCCCTGTTGGCGGTGCTCGGAATAGCGGGGATGAAACGGTTCAGCGGCCTGCGTCAGGATCTGGGGGCTTTCCTGGCATCGTGCCTTTACCTGGTTGGAATGCTGACCAGCGTCACTTTCGGCGTGTTCCCATACGTATTGCCATCCAATGCCCTCCCGGATTTCAGCCTCACGATCCAAAACGCTGCCGCGCCGCAGTACGGATTGCAACTCGGGCTGTGGTGGTGGATTCCCGGCATGGCGATGGCGACAGCCTATTCCTTCTTCTTGTACCGGAGGTTTGCAGGTAAAGTAGAGTAGCGCATGACTCAGCGGCTCTACTACACCGACAGCTACCTCACCGAATTCGAAGCCAGCCTCGCCGGAATCAGTGAGGACGGGAAGCGAATCTATCTGGATCGAACGGCGTTCTACCCAAGCTCTGGCGGGCAGCCGTTCGATCTGGGCTGGCTAGGAGGCGTTCCGGTCACGGACGTCGTGGATGAAGGCGACCGGATCCTCCACGTTCTATCAGATGCAGTGGCCATCCAGGCAGGGCCGATCCAGGCAAAAGTTGATTGGGGCCGCCGGTTCGACCATATGCAGCAGCACACCGGCCAGCACCTGCTCTCCGCGGTGTTCCTGGAGGAGTTGCAAGCAGAAACCGTCAGCTTCCATCTAGGGGCGCAGTCGGCGACCATCGATCTCAAAATCGATGCACTGAATCCCGAAGCCGTTCAAAGCGTGGAACAGCGCGCAAACGAACTAGTCTTCAAGAATCTTCCAGTCACAGTTGAGTTTCAGGATGTCCGTGAGGCTACCGATCTGCGGAAGGCCTCCGAGCGCCAGGGCCTACTCCGGATCGTATCAATCCAGGGCCTGGATCGCAGCGCCTGTGGCGGCACCCACGTCCGCTCTACCGCCGAGATCGGTCCCATCCTGATTCGCAAGATGGACAAAGTACACGGGCAGATTCGCGTGGAATTCGTCTGCGGAGCCCGAGCCGTCCGGCGGGCGCGTGCCGATTACGATGCATTGTCCCAGATAAGCAAGGCGTTCTCCGCACCGCTGGATGAAACCCCGGCCCTTCTCACGGCGTTGCTGGAAAGGGCGGCGGAATCAGACAAGAGCACCCGCCGGCTGACGGCCGAACTCTCGGCCGCGCGCGGACGTGAACTCTATTCAAGGACCCCGCCCTCCGCCGATGGCGTCCACCGCACGGTGCTGCGCCTTGAAACCATCACCGAAGAAGCGCGAACCGAAGCCCAGGGGTTTTGCGGGGAACCCCAATCGGTGATTTTAGTTACCGGCAACAACCCCGTGGCCATCTTGGTAGCTGCCTCAAAAGACAGCGGCTTCAATGCCGGTCAGTGGTTAAAGTCCGTAATTTCAGCGGCAGGGGGAAAGGGCGGAGGCAATGCGTTTTTAGCGCAGGGCAGTTTACCCTCTGGCCCCCTCCTCGAAACTGTCGTGGCCCGATTTGAAACTGGCCGGTGATGCGTTGGACGCGCACTTTGAAATAACCTCCCGAAGCTCTCGATTGATTCGGGTCTGATATCCGCGCCCGGTTGCTTTGAACCAGTCCACTACGTCGGCGTCGAGTCTAATGGTGATCGTTCGTTTTCGTCTTTCCTGGGTCGCTGAATCGTGCATGGCTGTACAGACAAAGTGAACACGCCAACC
>JBBQUE010000746.1:0-2399 GCA_038212805.1 Bryobacterales bacterium
GTCCACCGGCGCCGTTCCTCGCCAACCGTCCGTGTTGTGGTGCGTCACCCAGCCCGACGCCCCGTACTGCGCTTTCGCTGTCTCCATGCCGGTTTCGGAGATGTCGCGGATCATCGCGAATAGAGGATCGTAGCATTCCAGCATATTGGCCGGGGCGGCGGGCCAGTAATTCATCTCGGTGTTGATGTTGATGGTGTACTTGCTGCCCCACGGTGGATCCACACTGTCGTTCCAGATGCCCTGCAGGTTGGCGGCGCTGGAGCCGGGACGGCTGCTGGCAATCATCAGGTAACGCCCGAATTGAAAATACGAAGCCAACAACCCGGGGTCGTCCGCGCCGGCTTCGACGCGCTTCAACCGCTCGTCCGTCGGCAGGCGGAGCAGCGCCGGATCCGCCGCGCCCAGATCCAGCGACATGCGCCGGAACAGCCGCTGATGATCCGCGATGTGCTCGGCGCGCAGGGTTTCGTAGGGCGTTTTAACAGCGCGGTCCAGCGTGCGCTCACAGGCCGCGGTTGGGTTCGTTTCGCGGACATTGGTCGCGGCAGCCATCAGCAGCGTCACGGCATCGGCGTTGGTCACGCCGGTTCGCTGAACCGTACCCCCGGTCGCCACCAGGCGCACCATAGCCGCGAAGCGCGCGCCCACTTTGCGTTCCAAGCCATAGCTCTTGTCATTGTGCGGCAGGGCCTCGCCAGTCAGCAGCAACCCGTCCGCCTGGGCGTCGGCTTCGCGCGATAACGCGGCGGTAAAGCTGATCGAACCCGGGCGGTTGGCGGTCAGCCGAACCACAATCACTCCCGCCGGTGCCGAGGCGAACACCTCACGCCGGAACCGGACCCCGCCGATGGTGTATTCCACGAACGCAACGCCCATGTCCAAATCCAACGATCGGCGATAAGTCTCCACCGTGCCCGCGTTTTGAAAATTCAAAGCCAAATCGCCCAGGGTCTGGTAGGGCGGCATGCGGCGCGTGGTGGCGATCATGCTTTTGTCTGCCAGCACTTCGGCTTCGGCCACGCGCCCTTCGAAGAGTAGTTTACGGATCTGGGGAATGGCCGCAGCCGCACCAGGATTGATGCGGCTACGGGCCTCACCGGCCCAGACGGTATCCTCGTTCAGTTGAATGCGCTCGCTAAACGGCAGGCCAAAGACCATGGCCCCCAAGCGCCCGTTGCCCACCGGCAAAGCCTCCGTCCATTTCGCGGCCGGCTGCTGATACCAGAGCGTGGGTGGTTCGGCCGCCGGTAGCAGCGGCGTTAGCAGGAATGCAATCAGAGCCAGGCGCATGGGATTCTAGAAGCCGCTGGGACGAATCCAGAAGCTCTCCACCCAAGTCTGGCCAGGCGCGATGCTCTGCAGTTCCGGATACAAACCCGCCTGGTGGAGATTGAATGCGTTGGTGACTCCGGACATGGGTTCGAAGCAAACGAACCCATGCCCCGGCGGCGCGTAGACCACCGCCACGGTGTACTTGGGGCCGAACTTGATCGAGATCTTTTGGGATTTTCCGGTCACGCTGAATTCATCCCCCGCCACCAACCCACCAAACACGTCGTCCAGTTGATGGCCCGCCAGCGGAACCGGATCGGGCAGTGCGATTGGCTTCGTTTCACCAGTTGGCGTGAGCTTCGCGTTGAGCATATAGTGCGTCTTCGCCGCCAGGTGCACTTGCCACTCGTCCCGTGGAGCATCGGTGATTTGGTAATACGGATGGAAGGCCACCGAAACCGGCATCGGCTCAGCCGCCAGATTATGAATCGAGGTCCTTACTTCCAAAGTTCCATTCGACAACCGGTACGTCATCTCAAGCGTATGCGCGAAAGGGAACTGCGCCATGAAGTCCGGATACTTCCAGAACTCCAGCCGGCTGGTGACTTCCGCCGCGTTGCCATCGGCATGCACCTTCACCACCTGCCACTCCGAAGCGTAATTCAGCAGCCCGTGAATCGGTTGATGATTCGCATCGTACCGGAAATTCCCCAGGCCGGGGTTCAGCAGATACTTCTTGCCATTGGCGAAGAATGCGTCCTGATCCAGCCGGTTGGCCCACGGCGCAAGAAACGGCACGCCCAGCAACGTCGGCTTGGCCTTCAACTGCGTGAGGGTCTGGTAAGGCGACCATAGCACCGCCTTCCCGTTCACCTTCATGTCATACGCGATATTGCCGATCGAGGGTACAATCGACACCTCAGTATGATGAGCGGCATCCGACAGACGGACGACTTCAAAACCATCGGCAGTTGTTTTTTGAGCGGAGTAGTTGGCAGCTTGCATGGATACACAAGTAAGGATCAGGGCAGGCGCCGCGAGGCACCGGAGCGTGAGCATGGGAAACGCCTTTAGGCGCCGGGATCGATCAAGTCGAGGTCAGTATACTTCTGGCAGCACCAGCAAAT
>JBBQUE010000747.1:0-2389 GCA_038212805.1 Bryobacterales bacterium
AAAGAGGCACCCATTCTGCAAGTCCCTCTCGCCACACCATTGCACTTCGCGTGATGGCACCGGAGTTCAAGAAATCCGCGATATCGCTTGCCGAGTGTGGTCCAAATTGATTGCCTTGATCGAAGATCATCCAACCGGAGCTAGCTGGCTGCGGTGCTTTGGGTGGAGAATTTCCGCCAGTAGTGCTTACGAATGCCATGAATTGTCCCCTTCCTTTGCCGCAAGGTTTTAACCCGCTTATTTCACCATTTTAAGTGATTTTGCTATAGCGCGACGGCCTTTCTTGTTGTAGCTTCGAGACTTACCACAGTTCGGAGTCCACAAGCAACAAAGGCCGTCACATGACAGGGTGTAACTCACAATCGATCCCGTTTTCCAGTGTTGGCAGGCGTACGGTGTTGGCGGATTTTGCCGGAGGGAGCATCACTTCCGACGCCGGCGCACTTTTGCTTCGCGAGGCGGATCGGCGGCTGGAGCTTGTCGATCGTCTGGACGCGGTCATTCCTGATCCGCGCAATCAAAGCCTGGTGACTCATCAGCAGTCGATGATGCTTCGTCAGCGCATCTTCGCCATCGCGATGGGATATGAAGACGGCAACGATCATCAGCACCTGCGCGATGATCCGCTGATGCAGTTGGTGACCGAGCGGGGCATCGATCCGGATCAGCCGCTGGCTTCACCGCCCACGCTGTGCCGGCTGGAGAATCGCGTGTCGCGCAAAACGCTGGTCGAGATCGCCAGGGTGTTCGTCGAGATTTTCATCCAGTCGCACGCATCGGCTCCCAAGGAACTGGTGCTGGCTTTTGACGCCACCGATGACGCGGGGCATGGCGATCAGGTCAACCGGTTTTTTCACGGTTACTACGACCAATATTGTTTCCTGCCTCTATACGTTTTCTGCGGTCATCATCTGCTGGTGCCGTACCTGCGCCCGGCCAACGTCGATGCCGCCACGCACGCCTGGGCGATCCTCTCGCTGCTGGTCAGGCGATTTCGCCGGCAGTGGCCCGACGTGAAGATCATCTTCCGCGGCGACAGTGGATTCTGCCGGTGGAAAATGCTGCGATGGTGCGAACGTCACAACGTGGGATACATCGTGGGGCAGGCGAAAAACAAGCGGCTGGAACCGCTGGCCAAGGATGCGATGGACCGGGCGGAGCAGTTGTTCAAGCAGGCCAATGATGGCCAGCCCACGCGCGTCTTCACCGAGTTCATGTATGCCGCGGGCACCTGGGACAAACCGCGCCGCGTCATCGCCAAGGCCGAGTATCTTGGCGCTCCAGAGCGCGGCAAGCCCAAGGAAAACCATCGCTTTGTCGTCACCAATCTCACCGAAGACGGACCCTGGCTCTACGAAAAGTTCTACTGCAAAAGGGGCGACGCCGAGAATCGCATCAAGGAGCAGCAACTGGGCTTGTTCGCCGACAGAACCAGTTGCCACGAATTTGTCCCCAACCAGTTCCGCGTGATGCTCAGCGCCGCAGCCTATGTGCTGCTGCAGCACATCCGTCAAACCGCGCTGGCCGGTACTGAGCTTGCCGAGGCACAAGTCACCACGATCCGTCTCAAACTTCTGAAGATTGGCGGATTGGTCAAACGATCAGCCCGACGCATCGTGCTTCACCTGGCCAGCGGTTGTCCGCAACAGCAACTGTTTCGCCTGATTGCCGCCAAACTCATCTCGCCGCTCAGCACCGCTTGAACCCGCGCAATTCGACGCCGAATACCACCCCACAATCCTGTGGGGGTAAGGGGGCGGTTCGCGCCGAACGAGAAAATCTGCCCTCCAAATCCGCCGGATCGGTTAGAAATCAATTTTGACTACGGGGATGTCAGTGGCGTGAAATAAGCGGGCTAGTGCCTGACCGGGGAATCCCTGCTATTCCTCGTCGCTCATATGGCGATGCACGCGTCGCTTGTTTCGGTAGTGCATGGCAAGCCGGAGTCCGATGACCGTGGGAATCGAGAGGACGATGATCCCAACGATGACCGACCAACTGAGCATGTTATTGATAACTTTATTAATGCAGAGCACTGCGGAAATGACCGCAATAGTAAACGCGACTAGATCGACTTTCTGTCGGGTTTTGCGATTCATCGCCATGTCGGGCTTATGGTAGCCAAAACTTGGCGATTTCGCGCTATGGGCGTGGATTAAGACGTGTTAACGATCCGAAATGAACATGCCATAGTTGCGTCTTAAGGTTGTTCGATCTCAGGTTCGGGGACGTTTTCAAGCTTGAAATCGCGGGCTAGAACCTTGCGATAGCCGAGTTGATGGATCACTTCCATTACTTCGGTCCAGGTGGGGTAGAGGCGTTTGTTGAGCTTCTTGTACATCTGGATGGCCATCACGAACTCGAACTGGTAGGCGGTCATTTCGCCTTC
>JBBQUE010000748.1:0-2376 GCA_038212805.1 Bryobacterales bacterium
GCTCCCGCGGGTAAGCCAAGCTCTTCGTCGGCCCCTTCCAGACCTGCCGGGCAGGCAGCGCCGGAACCGCTGAAGAAAATGACCGCGCGGACATTGAGTAAGGCTCGCGGGACGCAGCGGAGTTCGGGCGGCGGCAGTTTCCTGGAGTTCCGGCCGTCATTGAAGCCAAGGAAAGATGGGGAAGTGGATCGGGCCAGCATTGATCCTACATTGAGGCTGGACCGGCTGGAAAAGCTTCGAGCCATTGGTTTCGCGGGAGGAATGCGTTCCCTGTTTGAGTCCTCGCAGGGACAGGCCGCTCTGGTTGCCATCAAGGAGCCACCCAAGATCATCGTTCAACGTCCTGTTTATGGCCCTCCGCAACTTCAGAAGGAGGTGGCGGTAGTCAAACCGCCGGAGCCGCCTCCGCCTCCCATTGCCCTCAAGTTTTATGGCTTTATTTCGCCCCGCAGTTCGGGCACGAAGCGGGCCTTCTTTCTGGATGGCGATGACATTATCGTTGCCAGCGAAGGCCAGCTGGTGAAGAGCCGCTACCGGATTGTCCGTATTGGCGTAAACTCCGCGGTGGTTGAAGACACGCAATTCAAGAACAACCAGCAGACCCTGCCCCTGGTGGAGGAGCAAATCGGATGAAGCGAGCTTGTCAAAACGGGCGGCGCAGGCAGCAGCGGGGCTTCGCTTTGCTGATGGTCTACGTGATGGCGGCGTCCATCGCGATTACCCTGTACATGGAAATGCCCCGAGTGGCATTTGAGAGCCAGCGCACCAAGGAGCAACTTCTGGTTGACCGGGGCAACCAGTACAAGCGTGCAATTCAGGTCTTTTTCCGGAAGAACAAGCGCTATCCCACCACCATTGACGAATTGGAAAGTTTCCAGAACGTGCGTTCCTTGCGCCACCGTTACAAAGACCCCTTTACAGGTAAAGAGGATTGGCGTCTGATTCACGTCGGTGTGGGCGGCGTGCTCACCGATTCTTTGATTAAGAAACCAAACCCCCTTGCGAAAGATGGAACTACCGGCCAAACCGCCGACGCGTCCCAAACCGGAGCGAGCGGTGCCAGCGGCGCCACCGGGCAAACGGGTGCGAGCGGAGCGGTAAACATCAACGGCACGGACGGAGCGGGATTGAATATGGCGCTCGCCCGCCGCGCTAGCGACCGGGTGATCGGTGGAATGCCGGGCCAGATGAATCCCGCATTAGCGGACGGAGATCCGAATCAGGTGCAGAATTCCGCGCCACCGCCTCCGGATCCCAATCAGTATCCCGCGCAGAACCCGCAACAGCCTCTGCCCGGGCTTCAGCCTGGTCAGCCATACCCCGGTCAACCGTACCCAGGTCAACAGGTGCCGGGACAACCGTATCCGAATCAGCCCTATCCCGTGAATCCTGGCCAGCCGGGCGCGCCCGTATACCCCACGCAGGTGGTTCAGAGCCAAAACGGAATTCCAGGACAACCGTATTCCTACCAGCCGAATCTGCCGCCCGGCACGAACCCGCAATTCAATCAATTCACACGCCCAACCCCGGCCCAGCCGCCGGGAGGGTTTCCGGGTTTTAGTCCGGGCCAGAATAACTCGCAGCAAAATCCAGCTATCAACGCCATTCAGAATGCGCTGTTCGCCCCCCGTCAGCCACCTCCGGGAATTGGGTCGGGGAACACCATTGCGGCTGGAGGCATCGCCGGAGTGGCCACTACCTATAAAGGCGCGAGCATTAAATCGGTCAATGATCGCCGCAAGTACCAGGAGTGGGAGTTCATCTACGATCTCAAAACCGATAAGAGTGTGGTTGGTAATAACGGCGCAGCTCAGATGCCTCAACAGAACGGCGTGAATCCCGGGTTTGGCAATAACCCCGGATTTGGCAACAACCCGGCTTCGAATAGTCCCATGCCGGTTAACCGCCAGCCCTAGTTTTCGACGACAATAACGGTCTATGGAACTTCGCATAATCCACACCTGCCTTTCGCTCGCCTTGCTCATTTTCCCGCTGGCGGCGGAATCGCCCTCTCCCGCGCTTCTGGTTCTCAACAAGGAAGACGCCAACCTGGCCATCGTGGATCCGGCCACCAGGAAAGTGGTGGCCCGTATCCCCACCGGTGAGGGGCCTCATGAAATGGCCGTGTCCGCCGATGGCCGCTTGGCATTCGTAGCCAACTACGGAAGCAGAACGCCTGGCAACACACTCTCAGTGTTCGACCTGGTGGCGCAAAAAGAACTCCACCGCGTGGATCTAGGACCACTGCGCCGGCCCCACGGGATCTACGTCGCCGATGGCAAGGTGTACTTCACAGCCGAAGTGAACAAGCTGATCGGGCGTTACGATCCGGTTTCCAATCAGGTCGACTGGCTTCTGGGAACAGGACAGAACAGC
>JBBQUE010000749.1:0-2375 GCA_038212805.1 Bryobacterales bacterium
TGGTCGCCGGACGGCAAACGCATCGTATTCCAGTCCACGCGCGACAAACTGGAATGCGACCAGATCTTCGTTATGAATGCCGATGGATCGGATCAGCGGTTGGTCTCGACAGGCAAGGGCCGCACCACCTGCGGATACTTCACCAAGGACAACAAGCATATCCTCTACGCGTCCACGCATGAAGCGGCCGAAGCCTGCCCCACCGCCGCGGATCGCAGCAAAGGCTACGTATGGGCCGTCTATTCCGGCTACGATATTTTCCTGGCCTCGGACGACGGAAAAATCACGAAAAAGCTCACCAATGCGCCGGGCTATGATGCTGAGGCCACGGTGAACTTCAAGACGGGCAAGGTGGTCTACACGTCCATGGCATCCGGAGACTTGGAACTTTGGACCATGCAGCCCGATGGCAGCGGCAAGAAGCGCATGACGACATCGGAAGGGTACGATGGCGGAGCAGTATTCTCGCACGACGGCAAGAAAGTGGTCTGGCGCGGCAATCATCCGGCCACTCCGGAGTTGATGAAGCGTTACAAAGATCTACTGGCCGATAACCTGACCAGCCCCATGAAAATGGAACTGTGGGTAGCGAATGCGGACGGCAAAAGCGCCAAACAGATTACGGATTTCGGCTGCGCCAGCTTCGCCCCAACCTTTACGCCCGACGATAAACAGATCCTGTTCGCGTCCAATAAGCACAACTGCGACGGCCGTAAGTTCGAACTGTTCCTGATCAACGTGGACGGCACTGGCCTGCAGCAGGTAACGGATTACGGCGGGTTTACCTCATTCCCTGAGTTTTCTCCCGACGGCAAAAAGCTGGTCTTCGCCACGGATAAAGGGGCGAAGCAGCGCTACGAATTCAACATCTTCACCGCTGACTGGAAATAAGCGGGCGCTAATTCGAGGAATCCTTGTTTCGGGTCGACCCTACGCCGGAGATGACTCCCAGCCCCACCATGACCAAAACCCCGACTCCGATCCATTGCGGAGAGACGTGCAGCAAGTGAGCCCCGATGCCCAATCCAACCACCAGGATGATGTATCCGACCAGATAAATTGTAAGCGACATAGCACTCCCAGATCCCACGCCTGCAATCGCGTTGCCAAACATGCTTCTTGAAGTAAACAGCCGCTGGGCCGGGCCACCCTCGGCCCGGCGAAATAATGTTGGCCTCTACCTCGATTTGTCCGCCGTGGGCCATGGTGAAATTGCTGCGTCCGCGGAAGCAAGGCCATTGCCAGCTTCCATGCCGCCAGCGCCGCCCGCAGTCAGCTGGCGATCACTGCGTTCTTACATCCGCTTCACCGGGCCACCCAATTCAAGGCGTCACGCAAGTAAAATTCGCCGATTGATCGATGCTCCCAGTCCCCTTATACCGGGCAACCTGCGGATAGGCGCATAACGGCCGGGTCCGCACCACCTCGCCTGCCACCACGCGGCTGGCCTCAATCCGCTCCGGTACCTTGGCCGCTTCCACCCAATTCACCAGGGGCGTGGCCGCATCAAACACGCTGGTCCCCACGCCTCCTCCGCAATGGAACATCCCCGGGACCATGAACAACCGGAAAAAGTCTCCTGTTCCATCGCCCATCTTTTCCACCACCTGCTCGTAATATTCCACGCCCATCCTGGCGTTCAGTTGCGGGTCGGCCCAGCCAAAATACATCAGCAACTTTCCGCCGTGCCGCCGGAATGCCGAAAGATCCGTTTCGTTCGCATCCATGATCTGGCGTAGCTCCTCCACTTGCGCCGGGAACTTATCGATATCGAATTGACCAAAGGCCCGCACGGGATCGCTATCCACCGTTCCTGTCTTCGTTGCGGGGACCACGAAGCGCAGAAAATTGTGCCCGTATAAAGTCCACGCACCGGGACCGTTGGGTCCGCTAATCTCCTGCCCGATCCAACCGCTTTGTCCGTTGGGGCCGGCCACCTCCGCGCCCACCGGCCAGCCCGGAAAGAAGCGCTTGCCCTGGCTCATCACGTCGCCATAAATCCGCTCCAGTGCCTTCCTCTGGTCCAGGGTGAAACAGGTAGGCTGGTCGGTGCCCTCGCTGCAACGTGGAAGATCGCGCGCGGGTTGAAAGTCGCAGCGGCGGGGATCATCAATCACACCGTCTTTCAATCCATCCTTGGCATCGCATTGGTCATACACGGCCTTCGCCAGCAGCCCCAGCTTCGCGGCCGGAAACGGATTGGCATTCAGCCCTTGCATCCAATAGGCGCGGGCCAGATGCGTTCCGGTTTGATAAAGACCAGGCGAGCCGGCCACGATACCGTCGAAATCGTTGGGAAATCTCTGAGCCAGAGTCAGCCCTTGCCGGCCGCCTTGCGAGCAACCTTCGTAGTACGATTTCGCGGGTCCCACGCC
>JBBQUE010000750.1:0-2373 GCA_038212805.1 Bryobacterales bacterium
TGTTGTGCGCTTCCTGCGCCCATGAAGAAAATGGCGACAAGAAATCCGCCGCCCGTGAAGCTGGCAAGGTGACCTACAAGGTTACCCAGGAAGCGGAAAAGGTTGCCAAGAAGGCGGGTGAAAAGATCAAAGAAGCCACCCATGAAGCGCGTCAGGGATGGAAGGAAGCCCAGCACGAGGACAAAAGCAAGCCCGTCAAGTAAGTAGCGTCAAGTAAGATGGAGCTTGCCTAAAACCACTCCGAATCTTCGCTGGTATATCTGCGGGCTTCTGTTCTTTGCCACCACCGTCAATTACGTAGACCGGCAGGTGCTCGGAATCCTGAAGCCCACGCTGGAACGCGAGTTTGGCTGGCACGAATCCGATTACGGATGGTTGGTCTTCGCCTTCCAACTGGCCTATGCCATTATGATGCCGTTGGCCGGGCGCATCATCGATTGGCTGGGAACCCGGGTGGGCTACGCGCTCGCGGTCAGTGTCTGGAGCTTGGCCTCCATGTCGCATTCCCTGGCCAGCAGCACCCTGCAATTTGCCATGGCGCGGTTGGCCCTGGGAATCGGCGAGGCCGCCAACTTCCCGGCTGCGATTAAGACCATCGCGGATTGGTTTCCGAAACGCGAACGCGCACTGGCTACGGGTATCTTCAACAGTGGATCAAACGTCGGAGCAATCGTGGCTCCCCTGATGGTTCCCGTGGTGGCCGCGCACTTTGGTTGGCGGTCGGCTTTTCTGGCCACTGGCGGACTGGATGTGGTCTGGCTGGCATTCTGGCTTTGGTTATACCGGCAACCCCGCCAGCACCCCCGGTTGTCTGCCGGGGAACTTGCCGTCATCGAATCCGGCCGCGAAGCCGAGCCGCCCGCAGGTCCGGTCCGATACTTCAGCTTACTTTCCCACCGGGCTGTCTGGGCCTTTCTCTTGGGCAAGTTCCTCACTGACCCGGTTTGGTGGTTTTACCTGTTCTGGTTGCCCGGATTTCTCAATCGGAACTATGGCCTGAACTTAACCCAGTTGGGCCCGCCGTTGATCGTGATTTACGTCGCGGCCGACGTCGGGTCCATAGGGGGAGGCTGGCTTTCTTCCATGCTCCTGAAGCGCGGCTGGTCCCTTACCAGCGCCCGCAAGACCGCCATGCTGATCTGTGCCTTGGCGGTTACGCCTGTGGTGGGAATCATGTACGCGGGCGGGAATTTATGGCTCGCCGTGGGGCTGATCAGCATGGCCGCCGCCGCGCACCAGGGTTGGTCCGCTAATCTGTACACTCTGACGTCCGACGTTTTCCCGCGGTCGGCAATCGGCTCCGTGGTCGGAATCGGCGGATTGGGCGGCGCCTTCGGCGGCATGTTGGTCGCGCCCGCCGTCGGATATTGGCTCGATTTCTCGCATGGAGCTTACGGTCCACTGTTCCTGGTGGCGGGGTCAATGTACCTGGTGGCACTCATCTTGATACAAGTGCTGCTGCCCAGACTAGACCCGGTAACGCTATGAAAATAAGAGACATACGCGCCACCACGGTAACCGTGCCGATAGAGGCCGCTCTCCGCCACGCCAACGGCTGCCACTGGGGCCGCTTCGTCCGGACTATAGTTGAGGTGGAAACGGACTGCGGCCGCATTGGTTTGGGTGAGATGGGCGGGGGCGGGGAATCGGCTGAGGCCGCCGTCGTCAGCTTGAAGAGTTACTTGGTGGGACATGATCCCGCGCGCCTTGAGGAAATGCGCTTTCGCATCGCCAATCCCACCGCCTCGCTTTATAACAACCGTACACAACTACTGGCGGCCCTTGAGTTCGCCTGCCTCGACCTGCTGGGGCAAGCCTGGAATGTGCCGGTCCATGCTCTGCTGGGCGGCAAATTGCGGGATCGCGTTCCGTTCGCGTCCTATTGTTTCTGGCGCTACCCAAACTCTGAAGGAAAGCATGAGTTGCGCACACCGGAACAACTGGTGGCGTTCGCCCGGTCCCTAAAGCAGCGCCTCGGTTTCACCAGCCACAAGCTCAAGGGCGGCGTCTTTCACCCCGATTACGAACTGGAGGCCTATCGCGCCTTGGCCCACGCCTTCCCGGAAGACCGCGTCCGCTTCGATCCCAACGGCGTCTGGTCCACCGAACAGGCCATCCGCTTCGGCCAGGCGATTGAAAATCTAAGGAACGACTATCTGGAGGATCCCGTCTACGGGCTCTGCGGAATGCGCCGCACCCGCCAGATGATCCGGGTTCCGCTAGCCACCAATACCGTGGTGGTGAACTTCGAGCAACTGGCCGCGAATGTTCTCGATACCGCCGTTGACGTGATCTTGCTTGACACTACGTTCTGGGGTGGTATCCGACCCTGCATCAAAGCGGCCGGCGTCTGCGAAACCTTTCAGTTAGGCG
>JBBQUE010000751.1:0-2368 GCA_038212805.1 Bryobacterales bacterium
CACCGGCGGAATAAGAATACCCTGCCAGCATGGACGTTGCGCATTCGGACTTCTCGCGGAGGGTGAGTTGATGCTCCACAAAGGGCTCTCCGGGGAGCGCCAGCAGGCAGAAGGCCCCGTCGCCGATCATGGCCGTGGTCCAGCCGATGGCATCGGTGATCGCGCTGCTGATTTGCAGTGCGCCGGTGATCGGTTTGGCTCGCTGGACGGCAGCCAGGGCACTCTTGGCGAGCTCCGCGCCAGCCTCTTTTACTACCGCGAAGCCGGCGGGCACTGGCTCCTTATCACGATAGGGATTCATGTCACCCGCCCCTCCTTGTACGAACAGGGCGAGCGCGCCGGGTAAGGACGCCTCCAGGGCTTGCCGCATGGCCCCGGGGTAATCCGCTGAGAATTGCAGATTGTCCGGCCCGAGGATGGAGGGATGGCAGGCATAGTTGACGATCACGGCCAGGGGCTTGGTCGGCCCGTTCACGACCAGGACGGTGACTTCCGGATCCACCGGGTGCGACGGCAGCTTCGATTCGTTGCGCCACTGCATGGTGGCCTTGCCATCCTCTGAAACCTTGCGGCGGTTGAAGCCGAGGTAGACGCTGGCCCGGCCCGTGGCCAGCGTGGCGGGCTGCGCGCTTTTGGCAGCTTCCCCCACGGCTTGGATCATTTTATCTTCGGCCTGGGTATACCAGGGATGGTTGCGGTCTTCCCAGGTCAGCGGACCCGAATGGGTGTGGGAGACCGAGATCACGGTATGGCCGATACCGAACCGGCGCTTGACCTCTTCGCCCACGCGGGTGGAAACGAAGGAGCGGAGGTCGGCGGTGATCCACGCCAGTTTCTGATTGCCGCTTTCGAGAACCAACACGGTGGCCTGCAACGGATCGTGCGTGCCAGTGGCGCTGCCTGTGCGTGCTGCGTAGCCTCCCATTGCGTAGCCGGGCTGGGGAGTGATATCAATACGTGAGACTCCCGCGCGGTATTGAGCCGCCAACGGGAGCGCCAGGAACCATACGAACATGCGAATCTGCATTGCGGCTTTATTTTACATTGTCATGACTTGGGTCATGACTTGGGCCATGGCCCGGGCGCAACAGGCGCCCAGGGTGGAACAGATGCGGGGCAAGACGGTGCTGCTGTTTACTCCGCACCCGGATGACGATACATTCTGCTGCGCCGGGACGCTGGCGATGCTGGCCAGGAATGGCAACACCGTGCGGATTGTGATCTACACGAACGACGACAAGGGCAGCCTGGATCCCGGCATGACCAGCGAACGGCTGGCGAAGATCCGCAAGGCCGAGGAGGACGAAGCGTGCCGCATTATCGGCATCCCCCAGGAGAACATCACCTGGCTGCAGTTTCACGACGGCATGCTGGAGTATGCGAACCCGAGGGACCTGGTGGAACAGGTGACCGGCATCATTCGCAGATACCGGCCGGACGTGGTGATGACGCCCGACCCCGGCGCGGAATACGTGCGCTGGCACAAGACCGACCATCGCATGGCGGCCAGTAACACTATTGATTCCGTCCGGGCGGCGGAATGGCACCTGTACTTCCCGAACCAGCGCCTGCATCAGGGCCTGGAGCCGTGGAGGGTTCCCGTGGAGCTTTACTACTATGCCGGCAAAGACTCGAACTATGACGTGAACATTGATGACTTCTTTGAGAAGAAGCTGGAGGCGTCCGCCGCCCACGTTTCGCAATTCGAGCCGTCTCTGAGCCGTTACCGGGCGGCGTGGGAACCGGGAGATCTGGAGAAGCTCAAGGCAGGCATCCGGGCGCGGCCGAAGACGAACGGACACCGCGTGGAAAGCTTCCGCGTCGCCACTGGATTCAATCAGCAGTAGAGACGATATTGAATTCCAGGAACAGCGGAAACAGCAGGAAAGAAGCGAACTGGCCGCGGATGGACGCGGATAAAAACGGATGGGACTGCCCGATTCGCTGAAGCGCCATGGTAGCGTCTATTCCGAGAGGATGGGCCGGCTTCGCTGTGCCGTTCCAGAAAGTGATCCAGGGTCTTCAGGATCCATTCATAAACGGTAGGGCGCGGGCCTTGGCGCGGCGCTCCCAGAGGATACCTTCATCGCAGGTCCGATCGTACTGGCTAACTCGATGCACTTGCGATGCCTTACCAGGCGGCCCAATTGGCGTAGACAAGGAACGAACCAAGGCCGAGGAAAACGAGTAAGGGAGGTTTGCCCGAAGCGGCCGTTCTTCCAGACAAGATCGGGGGCTGCGATTGATCCTCTGGCAAAAAGATTTGCTTTTTACGACATCTGATTTCGGTGGCCGGCGTGGAAGGCTTTGGATTTGCGGGTTTTGCGGAAGAGGTAGGTTTCGATTTCCTGGGTTGAAAAAACGAAGC
>JBBQUE010000752.1:0-2364 GCA_038212805.1 Bryobacterales bacterium
CCCGTTGTACGCCCAGCATGGAAAGCTGGAAGAGGGCGAGAAGCTGAAGCGTCCCGAGATCAGCGATCTGGCCGCTGTCGACGCCGGCCGCAAGACGTTCGCCAACGCCTGTTCCGCATGCCATGGGGCCGAGGGGCAGGGTGGGCGCGGGCCTAATCTGAGGGCACGCCTGGGGTCCGATGAACTCAAGGACGACGCGCTATTCAGCGTGATCCAGAAGGGCGTAGCGGGCGGAGGCATGCCTGGGGCGGATCTGCCGGAGCCGCAGGCCTGGCAACTGGTTACGTTTCTCCGCTCGCTGACTGCGCCGGCATCCGAAAGCCACGCGCCGGGGGACGCGGCCGCTGGCCAGCAAATGTTCTGGGGCCAAGCCGGATGCGGTGGCTGCCACAGCATTCGGGGGAAGGGCGGGGCGCTGGGTCCGGACCTGACCAACGCCGGCGGTTCACGCTCCCTGCCGCAGTTGCGCGAAGCGATTCTCAAGCCCAGCGACAATCCGGTGCCTGGCTATCTAAACGCCGTGGTGCAACTGAAGGACGGATCCACACTGAAAGGCGTGGCTCGTAACCGCACTAACTATTCGCTGCAGTTACAGGATGCGCAGGGCCAGCTGCACCTGCTCTCCATGGAACGCGTACGCGAGGTGGCCATTCTGAAGCAGTCGCTGATGCCAGGCGATTATGGGAAGCGCCTGACAACGGACCAACTGACGAACATACTGGCCTATCTAAGCCGCCAGACCATCCGGTAATTTAACTATGACCAAGTATCTTTCCATTGCCTTATTACTAACCGCGGCCGGGACGGCGCAGGTCCGCTACGAAGACATCCTGAAGGGACCAGGCGATAACTGGCTCACCTACGCAGGCGAGTATCAGGGGAAGCGCCACAGCCCGCTGACGCAGATCACCGCGGCCAACGTTCAATCCCTGACGCCCCAGTGGGTCTATCACGTGCCCAAGGCCAAGGGCCTGCGGACCAACCCCATTGTTTACGACGGCGTGATGTACATCACCAACACCAACGAACTGCGCGCCTTGGACGCCGCCACGGGACGGCTGATCTGGGCTTACCATGAGACCCGCGCCAAGAAAGAGGCGGTGAACCGGGGAGCTGCCATCCTGGGCGACACGGTGTATTTCGAAACCGCCGACGTGTACCTGGTGGCTTTGAATCGCCGCACCGGCGCGCTGCTGTGGGAGCATCAGTACGGCAATATCGAGGATGGGTTATATGCATCGTCGGCTCCGCTGGCTTTGAAAGACAAGATCATTGTGGGCGTGTCGGGCGGCGACACCGGCATGCGCGGGTATGTGACGGCGCTTTCGCCCGCAACCGGTGAAGAAATCTGGCGCACGTACACGATTCCCGCGAAGGGCGAGCCGGGCTCGGAGACGTGGGGCAAAACGCAGGAGTACGGCGGCGGTGCCACCTGGCTTTCCGGCACCTTCGACCCGGAAACCAACACGCTGTATTGGACCACGGGCAACGCCTGGCCTGACTTTTACGGGGGTGACCGGGGCGGCGATAATCTGTACTCGTGCTCACTGCTGGCGCTGGACGCAACTACGGGAAAGCGTAAGTGGCATTTCCAGTTCACCCCGCATGATGTGCATGATTGGGATGCGCAGGCATGGCCCGTGCTGCTGGACCTGCCTTATGGCGGCAAGATGCGGAAAGTGGTGGTACACGCTAATCGCAACGGGTTCCTCTATGTGTTGGACCGCACCACCGGCGAGTATCTGAACGCCACGCGGATTGTGGACAAGCTGGATTGGGCCACGGAGATCGACAGGAAGGGCCGTCCAGTGCTGGTGCCCGAGAAAGATCCCACCCCCAGCGGCAATCGCGCCTGCCCGGGCGTGCGCGGGGCTACCAACTGGATGTCGCCTTCATACAATCCGGTCACGGGACTGCTGTATGTCGTAACGCTGGAACAGTGCGATGTATACACCGCGTCCGCCAAGGACCCGGAACCCAAGAAGAACTTCGCCGGAGGCGGCGCTGGACCCAAGCCATCGGAAGTGGGGCAGTTCTTCCTCCGCGCGTTCGATCCTAAGACCGGCGAACGCAAGTGGGAATACCCGATGACCGGCCCGGCGGAATCGTGGGCAGGCACCGTATCCACCGCCGGCGGAGTCGTATTTGTGGGGGACGACGATGGTCAACTGGTGGCCGTGGATGCGGGCACCGGCAAACACTTGTGGCACTTCGCGATGGGCGAAGGGTTAACTGCATCGCCCATCACATACGCGGTGAACGGGAAGCAATATGTAGCCATCGCGTCCGCCACCGCCATCTTTTCCTTTGCATTATTTGAGCCGATGCAATCCGGTCCGGCGGCCAAGATCAGCATAAAGTGAT
>JBBQUE010000753.1:0-2362 GCA_038212805.1 Bryobacterales bacterium
AATCGTCGTACTCGTTGCAGTAGGTACAGGCCAGATTACAACGCCGGGTCGGGATGATATGCGCCATCACCGGATGATCTTTGGACGCCAAACCCTTTAAAATCATCCGCCATTCGCGGGCGCGCCGGCTAGTCCAACGTAGACTTCGCTGTGTCTTAAAACTGAGAGTCGGCATCTCGGAGTGGATTATCCTATTGAACCACATCCGGCGGGCCCGAATCAGGGCTTTTTCACAGGTTCCTTGACCGGCGGCGTTGGCGGTGTCGGCTCAGCCGCATCCCCGTACTTAATCTGGGACTCAGCTTTGAACTGCTTGTAATCCTCGTATTTGACGGTCTCACGGATGCGCTGGGGGCCAGCCTTAAAGTTCAACGTGTCATTGGCTATGGTGTAGGTCGGAAACCAATACTTGCCGTCCACCTGCTCCCGATAGGTCTCGAACTTCGGGAATTGGTTATCCGAATTCTTCTTTAGCAGACCTACGCCGCGGCCATACGATTTCACGATCTGGAGGTCCTTGTCGTCTACCCAAACCTGGCCTTCGAAATACCGTTTTCCCGGCTCAAGCTTTTTCGGTTTCACGGCAAAGGTATAACAGGGAATCTCATCCAGTTTCTGCCTGCCCAAGTAACGGATGAAGTATTGCGGCACCTCCGTCGACGTGAGCACGAACGGCTGGACGTCGCGCAAATCCTGCTCGTCCTCAGGCGTCAAGATAATGTTCTGCAGCGTGGTTACGGGTGCGCGGACTACTTTTTCCGTACGCTTGCCGGAGGGAGTGAAGACGATGTCGGACACGATTTCATACTTGCCGTGCGGGTTGCCACTCTCGTCCAGTTCCTGGATCTTGGCAGTCTGCCGATACGTGTAGTTCCCTCGCGCACGCGCGAATTCGGCCTCTTTAGCCGCGAACTTCGTGATGATCTCGTCGATCTCTGCTTGGCTGGGTTCCGTGGAACTCGCCGCAAACATGGGGATCGAAGTGAATGAGCCAGCGAACAACAGCAGGGTGGGGATGGCGGATAGATGCATGGGTTCTCCTGTTTGACGAGCTTCGCGGGGCTTCGGTTTCCTGGACGCAGACAGCAAGACTGTCCGCGCCACCGTTACAATCCCAGAAGCTGCTTGGCTATTGTAATCTTTTGCATGTTGCTGGTGCCTTCGTAAATCCGGCCTATCTTAGCATCGCGGTACAACTTTTCCACCGGGTAGTCCTTGGTGAAGCCCACGCCTCCGAAGATCTCCACGGCGCGCGATGCGGTGGTTTCCGCAACTTGCGAAGCGAAGTATTTTGCCATGGCGGCCTCGGTCACGAATGGAAGACCCGCGTCGCGCAATCGGGCGGCGTTATACACCAATAGCCGTGCGGCTTCCACTTCAGTAGCCATCTGTGCCAGTTCAAACTGGACTCCTTGAAACTCGGCGATACGCTTGCCAAACTGGTGGCGCTCTTTAGCGTAGGCGATAGCATGATCCAGAGCCCCTTGGGCGAGGCCAGCCATCTGTGCTCCAATTGCGATACGCCCTTCGTTCAGCGTTTCAATGGCGATTTTGTAGCCTTTCCCTAATTCGCCGACGATGTTCGCCGCCGGCACACGGCAGTCGTCCAGGATCAACTCGCAGGTGGACGAGGCGCGGATACCGAGCTTGTCTTCCTTCTTCCCAACCTGAAAGCCGGACGTCTCGCGCTCTATCAGAAAACACGTGATGCCCCGGTAACCGGCAGCCGGATTCGCATTCGCGAAGAGGAAGAAAAGGCCGGCCTCAGCTGCATTGGTAATCCATAGTTTGCGCCCAGTAATGCGATAGTGATCGCCCTCGCCAACCGCTCGGGTCGTCAAGGCGAACGCATCGGAGCCCGATCCCGCCTCCGACAGGGCGAATGAGGCGAGCGTGTCGCGGGCGAGCAAGGGCAAGTAATGCCGCTTGAGCTCGGCATTGCCCCAGCGCAACAAGATGTTGTTCGCAATCGTGTTCTGCACATCCGCGATCACGGCTGCCGATGGATCGACCGCGGCCAGCGCTTCGACAGCGAGCACCGCCTGGAAAAAGCTGCCAGCCTGTCCGCCGTACTCTTCCGGAATCTCGATCCCCATCAGACCCAACTCGAACATCTCGCGGATCAAGTCCTTACGAAACACTCCCGCTTCGTCCATCTCACGCACGTGTGGGGCGATGCGTTCCCGCGCGAATCTGCGCACCACGGACTGAAACATCCGCTCTTCCTCATTGAGGACGGTAAGTGGCGAGGCCCCAATAGCGGACTCGGTAGCGCTAAGCATCCCGCTACTCGGTGTTGGATCTGCGGAAGGTGGTCCAGGGACGCGACGGCAGATCGCGCAATATATCTTTTTCCCAAGCG
>JBBQUE010000754.1:0-2361 GCA_038212805.1 Bryobacterales bacterium
GCTAAGGTCGGGTTTAGTTTAGAGGAACTTCCGGAAGTGTTGCGCACCCTGCACCTGCGCGGCGTGAAGGGGTTCGTCACCTTTAACACTCTGGTGTTTGAACATGAGTTGGCGGAGGCCGCCCGTGTGATTGCCGCGATCGCCCAGGCTGGCGCGGATGCCTTGATCGTGCAGGATGTGGGCGCGCTCCAACTCGCTCACCGTATTGCGCCCGGTCTGGAACTGCACGCCAGTACCCAGATGAGCATTACCAGCGCGGAAGGGGTGGAACTTGCCAGAAAACTCGGGGTGACGCGGGTCACGCTGGCCCGGGAGCTTTCGCTAGCCGACCTGCGCGCCATCCGGGCGGCTACCGGCTGCGAGTTGGAAATCTTCGTACACGGTGCATTATGCGTGGCTTATTCCGGCCAGTGCTTTTCTTCCGAAGCCTGGGGTGGGCGCAGCGCGAACCGGGGCCAGTGCGCGCAGGCGTGCCGGATGCCGTACGAGATGATTGTGGACGGACAGCGCAAGCCCTTGGGGGATGCCCGGTATCTGCTTTCCCCAGGCGACCTGTACGCACTGCATCAGATTCCCGAAATTATGGAAATCGGGATCTCGGCGCTCAAGATCGAAGGGCGATACAAGGACGCCGACTACGTGGCGCTGGCCACCCAGGCCTATCGCCAAGCCGTGGATGAAGCTTGGGAAGGGCGGGCGCTTTCCATCACTCCAGTGGAGGAATTGCACCTGGAGCAGGTGTACTCGCGCGGCTTGGCCCCGCACTTCGTTTCCGGGACGAATCATCAAACCGTGGTGCAAGGGCGTTCGCCTCGGCACCGGGGGGTACTGGCAGGCCGGGTCACGCACGTAGGGGCCCAGTCTGTATTCGTGGATACGGTGGCTGCGCTTTCGATAGCTCCTTTGAAAGCCGGCGATGGATGCGTGTTCGACGCCGCGGATTGGCGTAGTCCGCAGCAGGAGGAAGAGGGCGGCCGGATTTATCAGGTCTTGCCGGATGGCGAGAACGTGGAACTGCGGTTTGCCAATGGGGCGCTGCGGTTTGAGCGGATTCGGGTGGGTGACCTGGTTTGGCGCAGCCATGATCCGGATTTGGACCGGGCCGTGCGAGCTATCCCGGAACGTAAGCAGGATGTCAGCGTGCGGGTGATCGCGCTCGAAGGGGAGCCGTTGCGGGCGGAATGGCAGGTGGTGAACCGGCCAGATGTATGCGTGCAAGTCAGTTCGGCGGTGCCTCTGGGGATTGGGCGCAATCGGTTCGTTTCGCAAGAATTGCTGCGTGAGCAGTTTGGCCGCCTGGGGGATACTCCTTATCAGTTAAAGGGCATAGATCTCCAAGTGACCGGCTCGCCGTTCGCGCCTGCCTCCTTATTGAATCAAGTCCGGCGGGACGCGGTGGAAAAGCTGACGCTTCTTCAGGGAGCGACGCGCCCAGTAACGATTCATGCGATCGGCGACATCCACAGCGGACGGGATAACCAAGTGGACAATCGACAACCGGCTATCCACCTGCTGCTACGGACGGGTGAACAACTGGATGCCGCCATCGAAGCGCAGCCCGCCAGCATCACGCTGGATTATTTGGACTTATACGGGTTACGCCCATCCGTGGAGAGGGTGAAAGCATCCGGGATTCCCGTCCGCGTCGCAGCCCCCCGGGTCTTGAAGCCAGGCGAGGAAAAGATCGTGGATTTTCTGCTACGGCTGGACTGCCCAATTCTGGTTCGTTCCACCGGTTTGCTGCAGACGCTTCAGGAACGCGAACCTGCCGAACTGGTGGGCGACTTCAGTCTGAATGCCGCCAACTCACTGACAGCAGTGGCGTTACTGGAAATGGGTCTGCTGCGGGTAACCCCCACGCACGATTTGAACGCGGCCCAAGTCGCGGACTTGGCCCGCCAGATTGGCAGCGAAAAAATAGAAGCCATTGCCTATCATCACCTGCCGGTTTTCCATATGGAGCATTGCGTGTTCTGCCGTTTTCTTTCAGATGGCACCACCTATAAAGACTGCGGCCGGCCCTGTGAGAAGCACCGGCTGGAAGTGCGCGATGTGAACGGGCGATCCCATCCCGTGCTGGCGGATATCGGCTGCCGGAACACGGTTTTCGGCGCAGAGGCCCAGGAGGCGAGCGCCCATCTGGGCAGTTGGCGCGAGGCGGGTATCCGGCATTTCCGTCTGGAGTTCGTTCATGAATCCGCGGATCAGGTGCGGCAGGTTACGCGGGCGTTTCAAACTGCGTTTTCAGGCGGAACCTACTCCCAGCTAACGGCTGCATTAAAGAGGATAGCTCCCCGGGGCACTACGGAAGGTAGCCTGTTCATACCACCGAACTACCTCTCCCTACCCATTCTGCAATAG
>JBBQUE010000755.1:0-2355 GCA_038212805.1 Bryobacterales bacterium
CATACTGGCCACAACATCTCACGGAGGCGGCTGCTCGGGGGAATGGCGCTGGCCAGCATTCTTCGAAGCGCCCCCGCGCCCGAGGAAGGCCCGGCGACCCACAACTGGATGCTGGTGGGGAACCAGACCGCGTTTCTCTCGCATCTCCCGATGTTCGATTCGTTAACCCCGGACGGAAAACAGTACGATACTCCTCATCGCTTTCAAGTCATCCTGCAGGCTTCGTTTCTTGATGCCGACCGCGACGTAAGCCCGCTTTATCTAGCCGACCGGAGTCACCATCCGGAGGTCAGGATGTACACCGTCAGCCCCACGGATCCGTTTGTTCTCCCGGATCTGGCAGCGCAAAAAGTGTTTCAGGGCACGGTGTTCCGGGGGCATCTGGAGCGCGGCGGCCAACCCATGAGCGGCCTTCAGAACGTGGCAGTTCATGTTGAGCGCGTGGTTCATGCCCGTCAGTTCGATGTGGCGGCCAACGCGCCATCCGCGCTGGAGTATCTTCTGTTTGGCCGCGGGCCGGAGTTATTTCTTGCGCATTCCATCGTCAAACCGCCCGATTTCGATCAGATCCTGTCAGTGAAAGTAACCGGCTTGACGTTCACTGATGCCGGACTGCAAAGCGCGGTGAAACTCTCTATTCCCCTGAAGAAAAACACACCCGCGGGAAGACTGAAAGAGGGCGAACAAGCTGGGGCAGTGATGCCCGATGGCCGGAAGGTGGGGCTGCAAGGCGTTCGAGAATTTTACTTCGAAGAGGGTGAGCTAAGAATGCCGGCCACGTTCAAGGTGACGCCGGAAGAGCAGAAGGCGGGCTTTGGCCGGTGATGGCCGTCAGCGCTTGAGCCAAAGCTCTATCGTCCGCGTGACCAGGTCCGATGCATCCTGTTGCACGAAGTGGCCAGCCTCGGGGACCGTCACCAGCGTCCAATCCTTCTCCAGCCATTCCCAGGTCTGGTTCAGACCTTTGGCGTTCAGCGCCGTGTCCTTCAGGCCATGAAATTCCAGCACGGACGCTTGCACCTTCACCACCGGCGAGGTGTCTTCCTGATACGGCTCGCGCGGGTAATTGCGCTTGTAGTAATTCAGCATGGCCTCAAAGTCCGACCGTTTGAAGGCCTCCACATATTTGACGCGCGCTTCCGGATCCTTCACCCAACTGCTTAAACCTTCAGCGGTCAGCTTCAGATGCGCGCCTTCCTGCTGGAACATGCGGGCATAGGCGCTGTTCTTCTTCTGGTCCGGATTGTTGGCAAGTTCCCGGGCAATGCCGCGCGGATGCGGCAGGTTCAGAATAATCAGCTTATCCACAAATTGCGGCGCGTTGATAGCCAGTTGCCAGGCCACCATGCCGCCCCAATCGTGCCCCACGATAATCGCCTTGTCGCGTCCCAGATGCTTGATCACGGCGATCACGTCCCCCACCAGCAGGCGCACATCGTAATTCTCCACGCCCTTCGGTTTATCGCTTAGGTTGTAGCCGCGCTGATCGATGGCCACCGTCTGGTAGTTGGCGGATAGGGTCTCCATCTGATTGCGCCAGGTGTACCAGTAATCCGGAAAGCCATGGATCATGACGATCAGCGGGCCCTTGCCCAGGCTGGCGTAGTGGATCTTCACGCCGTTGCTATCGGCATAGCCATGCTCCACGCGGGCTTCCAGGCCGGCCGCGTAGCATGCCGGGACCGCGAATAGGGCGGCTGCCAGGAAAAGCTTCGATCCCTTCTGCGTCATCTTAGGTCTCCTTCAGGCCGGCCTTCTTCAGGGCGGCGCGACCATACTCCAGGCACAGTTTAGCGCTTTCCGCGGCGGGCATTTCTTTTAACCCGCGTCCGAACACTTCCACGCTGAGAGAATCCTGGTAGCCGGCTTTGTCCAGCGCGTGTAGGAAGCCGTTCAGGTCAATCACGCCTTCGCCGGGCAGCAAGCGCTCATTATCGCGGATCTGGTCCGCGGGGAGTTGCGCTGAATCGTCGAAGTGCACCACTACGATGCGGTCTTTCCCCGCGGCCAGAATGTCGGCCACGGTCCCGCCCGCGTGGTGCCAGTGCCAGGCGTCTACCGTCAGGCCCACGTTCGGGCCGCACTCCTTGGCGAAGGCCAACATATCGGGCATCTTCCAGATGAATTCGTGCGGGAAGCGGGTGCGAATGTGCAGTGGACCCAAAAATTCCAGGCCCAGCCGGACGTGCGAACGTGCCAGGATGTTCGCGCATTCCGTGAACCGTTGCTTGTAAATGCGCCGTAGTTCGTCCTTGGGCATTTCGCTGGAGGATGCGATCCAGGTCATCATGCGCGGGAATCCAATGGCGGCGGAGAAGGGTGCGGCGTCTTCCAGTTTTCCCAGCGTGGCGCGAA
>JBBQUE010000756.1:0-2350 GCA_038212805.1 Bryobacterales bacterium
GTCGAGGTATTCCGGGTGCGTCAGGATGTAGAGTTGTTCATCGCGAATCGCTGAGAGCACCCGATCGGCGATCTGTTCCGGCGGCAAGCCCGCGGCCAGCAACGCACGGATTCGCTCCACGGCTTGCTGCGCCCGGTGTGAGATGTTCTGATCGCCCCCCGGCTCAGGGTCCGTGCGGTTGCGCTCTGATTCGCCGATCCGCGTATTCACGAATCCAGGGCACAGCACGGACACCTTGACCAGCGCGCCCACCGCCGCCAGTTCTGCATGCATCGTCTCTGAAATCGCCACCACGGCATGCTTCGAAGCGTTATAAATACCCATGAAGGGATTCGAAAGCAATCCCGCGATGGACGCCGTGTTTACCATGTGCCCCTCGGTTTTCTGGTCCAGCATGATCGGAGTGAACACGCGGATGCCATGGATCACGCCCCACAAATTCACGCCCAGAACCCACTCCCAGTCCGCGATGGTGCGATTCCAGATCGTGCCCACCGGTGCGGCCACCCCGGCGTTATTACACACAATGTGTACACCGCCGAACTTTTGCAGCGTGAGGCGCGCCAGTTCCTCCACCGCCGCGGCTTGGGCCACATCGGTCCGGACGGCCAACACGCGGTGGCCGTCGGCCGCCATGCCACGCTCCGCTTCCGCCAATGCTGCTTCCTCGATATCGGCCAGCACCACCTTCATCCCTTCCATGGCAAACCTTCTGGCCATGGCCAAGCCGATGCCACTAGCCCCGCCGGTAACTACCGCGACTTTATTTTTGAAATCCCGCATGCGGCGACAATCGTATCATTGTCGTTGCATGCTGCAGCGCAAACCCAAACCACTGGCCGCCGGGAAGCTTCTTGATTACGCGCTGCGATCCCTCGGCAGCCGCGCGCATTCCTTGGGAGAACTCCGCCAGAAACTGAACCGGCGGGCTGAGAAACCGGAAGATATTGAAGAGGTGATGCTGAAACTGAAGGATGCCGGCTACCTGAACGACCAGCGCTTCGCCGAAGGGTTTGCCTCCGCCCGGCTGCAGAATGAAGGGCTGGGGAAGCAGCGCGTGCTGCGGGATCTGCGGATGCGCCGCGTGGCACCCAAACTGGCCGAGCAGGTGGTGGAGCAAACCTTCCGCGAAACCAACGAAACCGAACTGGTGGAGGCCTACCTGGCGCGCAAATTCCGGGGGAAATCGCTCCCGGAGTTTCTGTCGGACGACAAGAACCTGGCCGGGGCCTTCCGGCGCTTGCGTTACGCCGGGTTCGGTGCCAGTACCGCGATCACGGTCCTGAAGCGCTATGCCCACTCGGCCGAAAAGCTGGAAGACCAAGTGATTGAGGATATAGACACGCCAGACCCGGATCTACAATAGAAGTATCCCCATGCACTCATCACTTTCGCGACCGGGGCGCTTACTCGCCCTTCTCTTGCTTCCTCTCCTGGCCGGGGCGCAATCACTCAAGGAATTTGAAAAGCGCGTCACGGAGTTCACTCTTTCCAACGGAATGCATTTCATCGTGTTGGAACGGCACAACGCGCCCGTAGTCTCTTTTCACTCTTATGTAAATGCGGGCTCGGCCAACGATCCCAGTGGAGAAACCGGCATCGCGCACATGTTTGAACACATGGCTTTCAAAGGCACGGAGACCATTGGAACCACCAACTTCCCAGCTGAAAAGAAAGCCATGGATGAAGTGGAACGCATCTACGATCGCTTTGAGGCGGAACGCAATCTGGGTCCGCGGTCCGATCCGAAAAAGCTGGCGGCGCTGGACGAGCAGTTAAAAGCCGCCATGGAGAGGGCCACTGAATTCGTGGTCCCGAACGCATATCCTCGCATCATCGAAGAAAACGGCGGGGTGGGAATGAATGCGGGGACGGGTGCCGATTCCACGAATTATTTTTACAATTTCCCGCGGAATCGACTGGAACTGTGGTTCCTGTTGGAATCGCAGCGCTTTTATGCCCCGGTGTTTCGTGAATTCTACAAGGAACGGGACGTAGTGCGGGAAGAGCGGCGCATGCGGATTGAATCGTCTCCCCAGGGCAAGCTGGTGGAAAGCCTGCTGGCCATAGCATTTGAGGCGCATCCCTACCGGAACTCACCGGCCGGCTGGGCTTCCGACATCGAGAACTTCCGGCTGACGGAAGCCGTGAATTTCTATCGCAAATATTATGTGCCGGCCAACATCACCATCGGTATCGCCGGGGATGTGGACCCGGTGCTCTGTAAGCGTCTGGCGGAGAAATACTTTGGGATCATCCCGGCGGGTCCGATGCCGCCTAGCCCTAGAACTTTAGAACCGGTGCAGGAAGGCGAGCGGCGGGCCGTGGTGGAATCCAGCGCGCAGCCGTT
>JBBQUE010000757.1:0-2347 GCA_038212805.1 Bryobacterales bacterium
CGATGATGCCATTGCCGTATTCCATGAACGCGCGCCAACTCCGGGGATGCACCAGCGGGTTGTAGGGGCGCATGGGCGCGGGGCCGGTCCACATCTCATAGTTCAGGTAATCTGGCGGTGTGGCGTCGGGCGGGTTGGCAGTGGTCCGCATGTGGTAGTAACAACAGATTTCAACAAGCGCGATCCGGCCCAGCTTGCCGGTCTGGATGAAGCGGTCCTTGGCTTCCATCAGGTGCGGGGTGCTCCGCCTTTGGGTACCCACCTGAACCACTCGCTGGTACTTGCGCGCGGCCGCCAGCATGGCTTTCCCTTCCACCACGTCCACGCTGATGGGCTTCTGGCAGTAGACGTCCACGCCGGATTTCACGGCTTCAATCATGGTGAGGGCGTGCCAGTGGTCGGGCGTCGCGATCAGCACCAGATCCAGATCTTTCTGCCGGAGCATCTCGCGGTAATCGGCAAACGTACGGGGTTGTTTCTTCGAAAGCTGCCGGGAGGCGACAATCGTGGCTGCTTCGGAAAGCATGCGCTTATCCACGTCGCACAGGGAAACCACCTCAACCGGTGCAACCTGGATCAGTCGGAGCAAATCGGCCTTGCCATACCAGCCACATCCGATCAAGCCCACGCGGCGGGTTTTCTGATCCGCGAACGGTAGGCCGAACGCACGCGAGGAAGCCGCCAAACCCGCGGAGGAAGCGAAAAATTGACGTCGGTTCATCTTGCCTCTTAAAAGTATATGCGAAGCGAGCGTCAGAAGAAGCTGCGGCTGGCCTCGAATTCGCCGTGAAATTCGTCCAGAATCCGGGGCAGATTCGATTCCAGGCCCAAGCGTTCAAAGACGTCCCGATGGGATTCGGCATTCGCGGATCCCAGAGTTTGTACCCCGATGCCCATCTGCGTCGCATAGTCGTTCGCCGCCCCGACGATGTAGCTCAGTGGCAGACTGTTTTCCGTCCGGGGGGTGGGATCATGATCGACACAGTCGTGATACCGGACCGCCGTCTGAATCTCGCCTGGAAGCGCCCAAACGCGCAACGCCTCGCTGGACAATTCGGCATGCGTAAAGCCCAGCAGATCCATCTCGCATTCCGGCCTGGGACGCTGGAGTTGCTCCACCTGCCGGTCGATTTCGACATAGATATCCGGCTGGCCCACGGCCAATAGCATCACTCCCAAGTCATGCAGCAGGCCCGCGATAAACGCGCCTTCGGCGTACTCCACTGGAGCCTCCTGCGCCAGGAAATCCGATAGCAGGGCAGCCGCAATGGCGTGCTGATTGAAGGCCGCCATGGACCAACCGGGGGGCGTCTTCACCTGGTTCCACATGCGGGTAATCGACATTCCCAGTGCGGCGTTCTTTAATTTCGCCACGCCCAGCAGCGATACCGCGTGCCGCACTGAATTCACCCGGCCCCGGCGCCCATACGACGCGGAGTTCACCAGCGCCAGGATGTTGCCCGAAAGCACCGCGTCCTTTTCAATCAGGTCCGCCATCTTGGCAAACGACACGTCATCCCGGGACAACGTTGCCAGAAGACGGCTCAGGATAGGGGAAAATGGGGGTAGACGGTCCAGACATCGCAAGGTTTGCTGCCTGGCGTTTGACGGGGCTTTCACGGAGCTTGACGTAACTGGCACATGCAGTATATCGGCGGGCAGACCGGAAAACTGTAGTAGGTTCTTAAACCCTTGGTCCCTTTGGTCTGGTGGTACCACGGATGATTGCTTCGACAAGGGTGTTCCTAGTATTCTCACGGGAGATGAATCAATCGGCCAGAGCGAAAGTAGATGTTCCGTCCGGTGCGGGAGATCTCACGATGAATCCCATTTGCCCCGATTGCGGATCGCCGGAAACGCGGCCATCCAGGAAGAAAGGCCTTTGGATCAGAATCATGAAAACTCTGCGATATCAACGGTTTAAGTGCCTGACTTGCAGCAAACGCTTCTTTGCCCCAGCCTCTTAAATTCGGCTACGGAACTACGACGACTTTGCCAAATTGCTGGGAACCTTCAAGATAACGGTGCGCCTCCGCCAAATCCGCCAAGGCATACACCCGGTCTACCACCGGTCGCAGTTGGCCGCTAAATACGAACTTCAACACCCGATGCAACTCTCCCAAGGTTCCCATGTACGACCCCAGCAACGACTGTTCCTTGGAAAACAGATGGCGCAGGTCTACCGCTGCATCAAAGCCCGTGGTAGCCCCGCAGGTCACCACCCTGCCGCCGCGAGCCAGGCTGGCGAGGCTTTTCGTCCAGGTTGCGGTTCCCACATGTTCCACCACAATATCCACACCACGCCGCGCGGTAATCCGCCTCACTTCGGCGGCGATGTCCTGCCGGT
>JBBQUE010000758.1:0-2334 GCA_038212805.1 Bryobacterales bacterium
ACCAGTAAGCCTCGGCGTTCTGTCCGCCGGAGGTGAGTTGCTTCAAATTCGTCAACCGATCCTGGCCCGCCGCCATGCCGCACGCCGCCAATACACCAATCCATCCAAGTTTCGTTGCGTTTTTCACTGGTAAATGCCTGAAATCATTGTATATTGAAACGACGTATATGAAATGGCCCGTAGCCATATGCCTGTGTATATCACTGGCAGTTCAGACGCAAGTGGCAGCTCAGACGCAAGTCCGGCTCACGGGCCGGATCCTGGATGAAAATAACACGCCGGTGGCGGGTGCGGAAATCAAGCTCCGGCTGGACAATATCGAATGCCGGGCCTACGCGGATCCTACCGGCACTTTCATCATTGATGTTCCCCAACCCGGCCCCTATCTGGCGAGCGTCTCCGTGCCGGGCTACTTCAGCTTGAGGGACCGCGGCGTTTTCCTGACAGCGGGCGCGAATGAGTTGACGCTGATTTTGAGCCGCGTGCGCGAACGGCTGGAATCGCTGGACGTTTCTGGCGCGTCTGCCGTGATCGACCTGGATAAAACCTCGCATGAGCAGCGGCTGAGCGGGGCGGAACTGCTCGACATCCCCTATCGCAATAATAACGATCTGCGCAACGCCATGCGAACCATGCCAGGGGTGGTGCAGGATCAGCGGGGCGGCATTCATGTGAACGGCGCGGCGGAGCATCAGGTGCTCTACACCATCGACGGCTTCAACATCGGCGACCCAGTGACGGGTACTTTTCAGAGCCGGTTGAATGTGGAAGCGGTCCAGACCATGTCTGTGATCAGTGGCGCGGTGCCGGCTGAATACGGCAAAGGCGCGGCCGGCGTGTTGGCCATCAACACCCGCAACGGCGATGACAAACTGCGCTATGGGGTTACCAACTTCATTCCTGGCGTGGAGATCCGGAAGAGGCTGACCATCGGGAGCTGGTCTCCGCGGATGGATGTCTCGGGACCCATCAAGAAAGGCCGCATCTGGTTTTCCGACAGCTTTGCCACCCAATACGCGCAAAACTTCGTCCGGGATTTGCCCGCGGGCCAGGACCGGACTTCGGATTGGCGCTTCAGCAACATGCTGCGGGCGCAGGCGAACCTTACGCCGTCGAACATACTTTACGCGGGTTTTCTGGCGAATTATTGGACGTCGCCAAAATCGGGCCTGAGCGCGCTGGATCCGCCGGAGACCACCGTGAATCGCCAGGCCAGCCAGTGGTTCTACGACATCAAAGACCAGATTTATCTAGGCCATGGCTCAGTGTTGGAATTGGGGTATGCATCGAACCGCACGGCGGGGCGGGAACGTCCCCAAGGTACCGATCTATATCTTTACACCACGTTGGGGCGGCGCGGGAATTACTTCGTGGATGGAGCGCAGCGTTCTTCGCGCGATCAGTGGATGGCCAATTACTTCCTGCCCGCCTTCACGCTGGGTGGCCGTCACCAGGTCAAGATGGGCGTGGATCTGGACCGGGTAAGCTACTGGCAAAACTTCAACCGTACGGGATTTATCAACTACCGGGCGGACAACACGCCGGCCCGCGTGGTGGTCTACCGGGGAGCGGGTTTGCTGCACGGGGCCAATTTCGAATCGTCGGCCTACGTGCAGGATAGCTGGCGGGTGCGGCCTGGCCTGTTGATCGAAATGGGGGTGCGGGCGGATCGCGATCAGATTTTGAGCAACTGGAGCGTGGCTCCGCGAGTCGGGTTTGCCTGGTCTCCGTGGCGTGGGGACCGGACGAAGATTTCCGGCGGTTACGGGCTGGTCTACAACGCCACCAACCTGATTCTGTTCACGCGCCCAAGCGATCAGTATCCCATCGCTACCTATTACCCTGCCGCGGGAGGGGGTTCGTTCTCCAGCGTATCGAGTTTCGTGATTGACCAACGGCATTTCGGTTCACCGCGGTCGCACAACTTTAACCTGGGTTGGGAGCAGCGGTTTGAGAATGGCTTCGTGGCCAGCGTGCAAGGGATGGTGCGGCGCGGAGACCACGGCCTGAGCTACTTCGATACCACGGGACTGGCTCCGAGAGGGATATTCCGATTGCGCGATGCGCAACGCGACGAGTATGCCGGCGTGGATTTCACCATCCGGCAGAATCTGCGGCGGCAGTACCAGTGGCTGGCGAGCTATACGCGGTCCGTGGCGCGATCGAATGCCGTGATTGATCTAAACGCCGATCAGCCTTTGACGGTGTTGAACAATTCAGGACGGCTGCCCTGGGACGCTCCCAACCGGATTTTGAGCTGGGGCCTGCTGCCGACGTTTCTTCCCAAGTGGTCGTTGGGATATCTGGCGGAGTGGCGGTCCGGGTTTCCGTTTT
>JBBQUE010000759.1:0-2333 GCA_038212805.1 Bryobacterales bacterium
TCACCATCGCGCCCAGGTACGCCGCGTGCTTCAGCGTGCCGCGCGAACCCACCAGATACGCCGCCACAATCGTCTTACCGTGGCCCGGCGTCAACGCATGCGCCGCGCCCAACCCGAACGCCACCACGATGGCGATCAGAATCATCCGCAAACTAAGCTCCCGCTGATGCAGCAGGCGTGAAAGAAAATCCCCCTTTACAACCGAACCCGCCGGAGCCGACTGCTGGGTCATAGTCGCCGGAGCCACCGCCGCCGGTGCCTTGGGCTGAGGAACCGGAGCAATCACCGGCGCGGGAGCCGGGGCCATCTTCACCGCCACCACCGGCGCGCCCTTCCATTCCATCGCCGCCCGTACATCCTGCGGAGGCGCAATGGTGGGATCCTGAGGATACTCAACCAGCGCCTTGCTCCGGTCCACCGCGCCCTGGCTGGCTGAGAGCAGCGTGGCCCCTTCCCCCGCCCCGATCACGATCTCTTTCCAGCCCGCCCGGTCCGGGAAATTTTTATCTTCGTAAGCCAGCTTCCCCGGACCCGCAAGCAGCCGCAAGTGAGAGGTCACCCGCATCACCGGCAGGTTCCCCGCGCCATCGGCCATGGCGAACTCCGCGCCCAGAAACTGAGCGGCCACCGGCTTCCCATCGGACGTAATCTCCAGATTTTTCGCCCATTCGCGGGCCTGCGCAATCGCCTTCCGGTCCAGGTCCGCCTTCGGACTCCCGCGCTCCAGCCCCCACGTCCTCAACAGATCGAAGCTGGGCAGCTCCGCTAAATCCAGCACATACACCAAGTCCACCGCGTCCGGCTTGACACTGAACCGCGCGTAATGGCTAACGCTGAAATTCCCCATCGGATGGGCGTCCGCCAACCCGAAAGCTAACGTCAGGATCGCAACGAAGAGTCGTGTGGTCATTCAATCCTCTGTACGCATTGTATGCGCGATTTGGATTTCACGTGTAACCTGGAAAGGCATGCCCGAAAACTTTAAAGCCCTTGTACTCGATCAAACCGATGGCCGGCTGGTCAGCCAGGTCCGTGAGCAGAGCATGGATTCCCTGCCCTCCCACGATGTCACCATCGCGGTGGAGTATTCCAGCCTGAACTATAAAGATGGTTTGGCCGTCACCGGCACTGGCAAGATTATCCGCCAATTCCCCATGGTCCCGGGCATCGATCTGGCGGGCACCGTCGAACATTCCCACTGCGGAGCCTGGAACGTGGGCGACCGCGTGGTGCTCACTGGCTGGGGCATCGGCGAGCGTTTCCCCGGCGGCTTCACCCAGAAGGCGCGCGCGAAATCAGAATGGCTGGTCAAACTCCCCGACGGCATGACCACCAAGCAGGCCATGAGCATCGGCACCGCCGGGTTCACCGCCATGTTGAGCGTTATGGCGCTGGAGCACCAGGGGGTTACTCCAAACTTGGGCGAAGTGGCCGTCACCGGCGCGGCGGGCGGAGTCGGTAGCGTTGCTATCGCGATCCTGGCGAAGCTCGGCTTTCGCGTCACCGCCTCTACCGGCCGCCCTGAGACTCACGACTACCTCAAATCCCTGGGCGCTAGCGACATCATCGATCGCGCCGTGCTCGGCGAACCCTCTAAAAAGCCGCTCGAGGCAGAGCGCTGGGCCGCCGCTGTCGATTCCGTGGGCGGCGTCACGCTCCAGAATATCCTCAAAACCCTGCAATACGGCGGAAGCGTGGCGGCCTGCGGCTTGGCCGGGGGCGCGGATCTGCCCACCACGGTGTTCCCCTTCATCCTGCGCGGTGTCAACCTCCTGGGAATCGATTCCGTCCAATGCCGCATGCCTCAGCGCCTGGCCGCCTGGTCGCGATTGGCCACCGACCTCTCCGCCGCCCAACTCGACCACATCACCCGCGTGATCTCTCTCTCCGAAGTAGAGCGCTATGCCAAGGAAATTCTGGCGGGTAAGGTGCAAGGCCGCATCGTCGTAGACGTCAACGCCTAGGCCCGTACCGGAAGCGATTCCCGCACCGGGTCGCAGGTGAAAACTCCCGCGCCATCCTCGCCCTCAGCCCGCTTATCCGGTTACGGCAGCCTCAGTTCGTTGGACTGCCACCGGGGACGTATCGCCTTTGCGCCCGGGTTCCGCTGATGGTTTACCGGGCAGTGAAGACCAGTTCACGGATTCGTGCAGCGTCTCTCCGGGTAGCTTCGCCAACGCTACAGTCATCCTGCACGCGCCCACACCCGCGACAGGTACAGCCGTAAACCCCTGCGGAAGTGTGATCTGCTTTTTCTTCGACACGTTTGCGGGACAAGCCGGACCAGCAAACCCCACGACGAACTCTGCGATGCAGGCTTATGACGGAAATAG
>JBBQUE010000760.1:0-2298 GCA_038212805.1 Bryobacterales bacterium
TGGCCATCGGAAGGTATGAAGTGGCAGTAGAATCGCAGGGCTTCCGGCGCTCCATCCGCCGGGATGTTGAAATCAACGTGGCCCAGACCTTGAATCTCAACGTCAAGCTGGAGCTTGGCCAGATTGACCAGGCCGTCGAAGTGACCGCCGCCGCTCCGCTGCTCGAAAGCACGACGTCGGACCTCGGGACTGTGGTCACACACGATCGCGTGGTGGATTTGCCCCTGGCAGTTTCCGGCAACATGCGGCACCCCGGCTCGTTCGTATTTTTGGCTCCGGGGGTAACGGGAGACACCAGCAACACCCAGATCAATGGGTCGCAGAATCGGGCAAAGGAAGTTCTCCTGGATGGTATCGGCAGCACCAGTCCGGAAAGCGGCGGGCTTCTATTTACCTACCCCCCAGTGGAATCCATCAGCGAATTCAAGCTAGTAAGCAGCAATTTCAGCGCGGAGTACGGCCGTACCGGCGGCGGATTTGAAGTCTACACCACGCGCTCGGGAACCAACCAATATCACGGCTCGCTCTGGGAATACTTCCGGAACGACGTTTTCGACGCCCGTGGCTTCATCGCGCGCACCACGCCGATTAACCGGCAAAATGAGTTTGGCGGAGCCTTCGGCGGCGCCGTTCGCCTACCGAAGTACGACGGAAGGAACCGGACCTTTTTCCACTTCGTGTACGACGGCTTCCGCTATCGCGCCGGAGCCCTGAATTCGCTGGTAACCGTGCCCACCAGCCAAATGTTAAACGGCGACTTTTCAAACCTCACGCGGACCGGCCAGAAAGTCCTGATCTATGATCCGGCCACCACGCGTTCGGATGGCGCGGGAGGGTTCCTGCGGGATGCCTTTCCGGGCAATATCATCCCGCGTAGCCGGTTCAGTTCTGTCGCCGGCAAGATCCTTTCATATGCCCCGCAGCCCTCAAATACCGGCCTGTCGAATAATTTCCAGGTCGTCGGCGCGTCCCGGTTCGATCGCAATGTCTACACCGGCAAGCTGGATCATAACTTCTCCGAACGCAACCGCTTGAACTTCTTCGTCTACTTCAACGATGAGCTTTCGGTCGCGCCCGAGCAACTGCCCGGCGCTCTCAGTAACGCCCTGAACCAGGAACGCCCCTCGCGCTGGCTGCGCGCCAATCATGACTTCCTGTTCTCCCCCACCACCATCAACAATTTCCGCGCGGGCTATACGCGGGACCCGCAGATCTGGTCGCGGATCACTTCCGGAAAGAACTACCTCACCTCCATCGGGCTCACCGGGCTCAACCCGCCAGGCGATGTCCTGCCGCGAATTCAATTCGGCGATGGCCTCCAGAACTGGTCGGATGAAATCAAGAACACCGGCAGGCAGGTCAACAACACCCTGCAACTGGCCGATACCGTGAGCCATCTCCGCGGCAACCACAGCCTGAAGTTCGGCGTGGACGCCCGCTGGCTGCAGACCAACGGTGCCGATGCGAATAACCAGCAAGGTACCTTCGCCTTCAACTCCAACGAGACCGCGTTGCCAACCGCGGCCGGACGCTCCAATAGCGGGAATTCGTTTGCCAGCTTCCTGCTGGGGCAGGTGGACAACGCGAATTACACCGGCCTGTTTGTCGTTCCCGGCAACCGCTATCGTTACCTGGCAACCTTTTTCCAGGACGATTGGAAAATTGGCCGACGCCTGACCCTGAACCTCGGCCTGCGGTACGAAATCTACTTCCCCCGCATTGAGGCGCACAATAACTTCGCCAGCTTTGACCCTACTCTGGCCAATCCCGGTGCCGGTGGACGCCTGGGCGCAGTCGCCTTCCTGGGCAGCGGCGCCGGGCGGGACAATTCCCGCAACAGTTTCGCGAATACCTATTACAAAAACTTCGGACCCCGCTTCGGATTCGCCTACCAGCTGGACGAAAACACTGTCCTGCGCGGTGGCTATGCAATTTACTTCGGACCCGGCAATGCCACCACCGGGCTCCGCAGTTCCCAGAACTTTATTTATGGCTTCAACGCCGCGCCCAGCTACGCCACCTCCGATACGGGGGTAACTCCCGCGTTCAACTGGGATGGCGGCTTCCCCACCAACTGGCCGCGCCCCCCTTTCATCAACCCCACCGTCCAGAACGGCAGTAATGTGAACTACATCGGGCGCGAGGATGGCCGCCCGCCCTACTTCCAGAACTTCCAGTTCAGCGTGCAACGCCAACTTTGGTACAAAATTGTGGCCGAAGCCAGCTACGTGGGAGTGAAGGGCACGCGCCTGGGAACCGGGCTGATCAACATCAACGAACTGGACCCCAAATATCTGA
>JBBQUE010000761.1:0-2288 GCA_038212805.1 Bryobacterales bacterium
GAAGCTCGCCTTCGAACTCCTCACCATGGGCCACGTCCTGACAGCTCAGGAAGCACTGGCGGCGGGCCTGATCAATCGCGTGATCCCTGAGGAAGCTTTCGACGCCGGCGTCGCCGCCTACGCCGCGCAAATGGCCGCCAAGCCCATCAGTGCGGTCACGCTCTCAAAGCAATTGCTCTATCACATGGATGGCATGAGCTTTGAAACCGCCCTGGAATCTGGAGTCCAGATGAATGCCATCGCGCGTTCCACCAGCGACTTCCGGCAGGGCCTGAATCGCTTCCTGAAAAAGCGCTAGTGTCGCTCCGTTGGCCGTGGGCCCCGTCAAAAACGTAAGGAAGTGGACGAGAACAGCGACGAGTGGCACAACCGTCCAAGCCATTCCTTTGGGCCGGATTTGGCATTTTCGCGCCGGAAAGTAGCTAGCTAAGCTAGCTACTATAACCTGGGGAAGGAGTCGACATGAGCAGAGTTGAAAAAATCGAAGGACAAATCATGGAGCTGAACCTCGACGAAATCCGAGCCCTGCGGGATTGGTTTGATCGACACGACGCTGATCTTTGGGACAGCCAAATTGAAGCTGACGCCAACAATGGCAAGCTGGCGGCACTCGCGAATCAGGCCCTCAATGATCATGAGAACGGGCTCTCCACCGAGTTGTGAAACATTTCACCTCGCCTGAATTCTGGGCGAAATACAAAGGCTTACCCGCCATAATTCAGCAATTAGCAGACCGGGCCTTTCAACTCGTGAAGAACAATCCAACTCATCCATCCCTCCAGTTCAAGAAAGTTGGCCAGTTCTGGTCCGCTCGAGTTGGGCTGCACCACAAGGCTCTTGCCGTAAATGTCTCCAAGGGCGTGCTTTGGTTCTGGATCGGAACGCACGCCGAATACGACCGTATTCTGGGATAACGCGACTGACAAGTGGTCGTCACCATGACAGAGTGTGACCAATGCAGCTTCGGATTGGAAGCCTTCGGAACCAGAGAAATCGTAAGCAAGCTCGATGGCGGCACTGCCACTCCCGATCCTCAAACTCCGCAGGCAACGGAAGTACCTGTGAGATATCCGGGCTAGTCCACCAGATTCACGCCCAGCACGATCGGGAACGTTTCCTGCAGCCGCACCACCGAAATCGAAGCCGGTTGAATATCAATCCGCTGGATGTGGTCCGCCGGAATTCCCAGCACGTGCATCAGCGCGGCCCGAATCGCGTCCGCATGGCTGAATATGGCGATGGTCTGCAGAGCGTGCTTCTCCGCCAATTCCATCAGCGCGGCCAGCATGCGCGCCTGCACCTCCGCGATGGATTCACCATGGGGCGCGCGCGTCCCGCTCCGCAGGCGCACGAAGCGCTTCCAATCCTCGCGCGGGGTCAATTGCTCAATCGTCATGCCGGACCAATCGCCGTAATCGAACTCGGCGAACCGGATGTCGGTCGAGATGGGCAGTCCCAGGTGCTCCGCCGTGGGCCCAGCCGTCTCCATGGTGCGTTCCAGCGGACTGGCATAGATGGCGTCAATCTTCCACTGCCCCAACCGCGCAGGCAAGCCGGCCGCTTGCGCCCGCCCCACGTCGTTCAAATGCAAGCCAGGCAGGCGTCCGGAGAGGCGGTGGCCCACCGCATCGTTCAGGCCATGGCGGATCAACAGGAAGTTCGTCAACCTCCATTATGATAGGCTTTGCGCCGCTACCGCGATTACGACCCGTTTGCCTGGCTTTACACCAACCACTGGGGTGACGACTTTCATCGTCAGATCATGCCCGTGCTCACCCACCTGGTGCTTGATCACGTTCCGAAGAAAACCCACATCCTGGATCTGTGCTGCGGCGATGGGCGCGTCACCCAGAAGCTGGCCAGGCTGGGCTATCGGGTTACCGGCATCGATGGCTCCGAAGAGATGCTGACCTACGCGCAGCAGCGCTCTTCCAAAGTTCAGTTCCTTTTGCAGGACGCCCGCAAGTTCAAGCTGCCGCCCGATTTCGACGCCGCGATTTCCACCTTCGATAGCCTCAACCACATCATGGACCCAGCGGACCTGGACGCCGTCTTCGCCAACGTCCATGCCTGCCTGAAGCCGGGTGCCCGGTTCGTCTTCGATCTGAACCGCGAATCCGCCTACCGCGATTTTTGGGCCCGTAGTTCCAATTCGGTGGGTTTCAAAGCGGTCTCCGCGGTCAACGGATCCTACGACGATAAAGAAAAGCTGGCGCACTGCGACATCACGTTGTTCCGGTTGGAGGGCGGCGACTGGCGGCGGTCCGATTTCCGCCTCAGCCAGCGCT
>JBBQUE010000762.1:0-2288 GCA_038212805.1 Bryobacterales bacterium
GCCGGCGATAAAGACGAATGGGAATTCCAAGCCTTTGGCGTTGTGCATGGTGAGCAGCGATACCTGCGCCTGTTCATCCAGCGAATCGCTATCGGCCACCAGGGCGGCATGATCCAAAAACTCGGTCACGCTCTCGCCCCGCTCAGCGGCGTCCGTAGCCGCGTTAACCAATTCCATCAGATTGCCGATCTTCGATTCCGATTCCGGCGTCTCGACGGCCTCCAGCATTTTCAGGTATCCGCTGCGGTCCAGGATGGCGCGCAAAGTCTTATCGATGGTCTGGCTGGGAACCTCGGCCGAGAGTTCCTCGATCATCTTGCGGAAGACCTTGAGTGCCGCTTCGGCCCGGCCTGGGAAAAGCCCCTCGTCCAGCATGCGCACCATGCCACTCCAGAGACTTAACTGGTTCTCCAGGGCGAAGTTCTCCACCTGTTCAATGGTGCTTTTGCCGATGCCGCGCGCCGGGGTGTTGATGACCCGCAGCAGGTTGATGGAATCGTTCGGGCTCAGCAGCACCTTGAGGTACGACAGCAGATCTTTCACTTCGGCACGCTGGTAGAAGCTGAAGCCCCCTACCACCAGGTACTTGCGGTTGTACCGCCGCAGCGCTTCCTCAATCTGGCGGGATTGGAAATTGGTCCGGTAGAGGACGGCCACGCGTTCGCCGGGATTCTGCACCAGCAGCTTCTCAATAGAGTCGGCGATGTAAAGCGCTTCGTTTTCACCATCCAGCGCTTCGTAGATGCCGATTTTTTGCCCAGCCCCGGCCTCGGTCCAGAGCCACTTGCCCTTGCGCTCCTTGTTATTCGCGACCAGGGCGCTGGCCGCTTCCAGGATATTCTTTGTGGACCGGTAGTTTTGCTCTAACCGGATCACCGTCGCGTTCGGATAATCGCGCTCGAAATCGAGGATGTTGCGGATGTCCGCGCCGCGCCACCCGTAGATGGATTGGTCTTCATCCCCAACCACCGCCACGTTTTTGTGGGCGTCCGATAAAAGCCGCATCAGGTCGTATTGGGTTCGATTTGTATCCTGATACTCGTCGATCATCAGGAATTCGAAGCGGCGGCTGTACTGTTCCCGCAGCGACGCATCGTGCTGTAGCACGCGCACGGTTTCGAGGAGCAGATCGTCGAAATCCACCGCGTTCGCCAATTTGAGGCGCGTCTCGTAGCGGTCATAGATCACCGCCATCCGGGACGATTTCGGATCCTGCGCTGATTTGTAGATATCCTGGGGCGTAATCTTCTGGCTCTTGTTATGGCTGACCCACGAACAGGCGGCGCGATAGGCCAGGAATTTCTCGTCCAATCCCAGTTCCCGGTAGATCGACTTCAGGAGCGACACCTGATCGTCGGCATCGTAAATGGTGAAGTTTCGCGTAAAGCCGGGCCGGATTTCCGCTAAGCTGTCCCCGTCCCGCCGCAGCAGACGCACGCAGAACGAGTGGAAAGTGGCGACCATGGGGGCCGAACGCCCCAGGTCCCCGCCCAAGAGAGAATTCACGCGCTTCCGCATTTCGTCAGCGGCTTTGTTGGTAAATGTAACCGCGAGGATGCATGGCCCCGGAACCCGATGGGCTTCCACCAGATTGGCGATGCGGTGAGTAATCACGCGAGTTTTTCCGCTGCCGGCACCTGCCAACAAGAGGAGGGGGCCATCCACATGAGCCACGGCGGCCCGCTGCTGTGGATTCAGGCCTTTGAGGAAGTCCATCAGAACGCTTGCTTTCGAATTTTAGCACGTTGCGAGACTTTTTCTATTGACCCGGTATTGCCTCTTCGTGTTAGCATGGCGTAAGTACTGGTATTACTAAAACCATGCAGCAATCCTTGGGCAGTTCCGACACATCAGTGGAAGACCTCCTGGCGACTTTGGCAGCGCTGCTCAAGCGCCGGGCTGAAGTGGATAGGATGATTGCGTTGCTGGAATCCTTCGAGAGTGGCCTGCCTTGCGCCATCGCCGGTGCGTGGCAGAATACCTACCCCCAATAACGGCTGCTGCCCTCCGAATCTCCAGCGGGATTTGGCACGGACAGGCAAGCTCTTGTAACCTAACAGTTTGCGTGCACGCCTTATCTTCGAACGCCTGAAGAAACAATCCGGGACTGGGAGGAAACCACATGCTGGTTGACTTCGAGTTGATCCAGCAGGCGCGCGCCGGTGACGATGGTGCTTTCAATGAAGTAGTTACCGCGTACCGGAAACGAATTTTTGGAACCGTTGCCCGGCTGATCGGGCGGCCGGAAGACGTGGAGGACGTGGCGCAGGAAGTGTTTCTGCGACTAT
>JBBQUE010000763.1:0-2286 GCA_038212805.1 Bryobacterales bacterium
CATCGTTTGCCCCCAAGACGCTGCTGAACAGACCGAATGTTACAGTGGCAAGAAAAAGGATCACACGGTGAAGAATGTCCTTCTGGTCAACGCGCCGCTGAGTGTTCTGTTTCTCAGCGAAACCGTTGGCGGGCGCATCCACGACAAGCGGATTGCCGATGCCACGCCGTATCCACTCGAGAGCATTCAAACTTGTGGGAATTCGTTCCCGGTTGAGTATGTTTCGGGCTCATGAGACGAGGATCAGCTGGTGGCGAATCTGGTATGGCGGGTGAAGCTGGTGGCAGAATTGCCGAATGGCGTGACGAGAGAGGTGGAGGTTGCACGCCTCGAGCGCAGCGAAGCAGCCGAGTTGGCCGACCTTGGCTTATGCCTCGCGGAGGCCAAACAGCTCACCGCCGCCCTGCAATCCCAGATGGTCTCGACGCAGGTCACCGTGATGGGTGAGCGTTGCCGCTGGTGCGGAACATGTGGCTGCGTGTTGACCAGCAAGGGGTATTATCCCGCGACGTTCCGCTCGCTATTCGGCGATGTACCGGTGCGGGTCCGGCGTCTGCTGGTTTGTGCGTGCCAGGATTCCGAAGGGGCCAAGAGTTTCGCCGTGCTCGACCTGGCCACGGCGAGCGTGGCGCCTGAGTTGGCGTATGTGACGGCGCGGTATGCCGCGCTGATGCCGTTCGGCAAAGCCGCAACCCTCCTGTCGGTGCTGCTGCCGCTCAGCGGGGCGGTGAACGCGGGCACGGTGCGCAACAGGACGATGCGGGTCGGCCAGGATGTCATACCGTCGCAGGCCGCACCGACGGTGTCGCAGACGGCGCCGCCGCCAGCCCAAGCTGTCGTGGTGGGGCTTGATGGCGGTTATGTCCGCAGTCGGCATCGCCAGGAGGAGCGCCATTTTGAGGTGATTGCGGGCAAGGTGTTTGGCGCCGATGGCACCCAGTCGCGGTTCGCTTTCGCACGCAACGGGCCGGCGATAGCGTCCGATGCGTTCAAGCAGGCTATGGCTATGGCCAATGTGCAGGCAGACACGCCGGCCACGGTGCTATGCGATGGTGACGCCGGGTTGTGGCGGCTGCAGCGCGAGGCGCTGCCGAAGGCCACGGTGGTGCTTGACTGGTGGCATGCGGCGGTGCGCTTCGAGCACGCCTTGCAGGCCGCCCGTGGCCTGGGCGCCGGCACCACCGACACGCCGTTCTCGAGTGAGGCGGTGCGTGGCCTGGAGCGGGCGAAATGGCGCTTGTGGCACGGCCGCTGGCCGGGATGCCAGCGCAAGCTCGCGGCCCTCTGCCGCTGGACGTGGCGAGAGGCCTTGTCTGACGTGGCCGGCATCGAGCGGCTTCAGCGCCACGCCAGCGAATTGTTGAGCTACCTGGAGTGTAACCAGGATGCGTTGGTCCACTATGCGGCCCGCCGACAGCGAGGCGAGCCGATCTCGACGGCATTCGTGGAGAGTGCGGTCAACGAGATTGTGGCCAAGCGCATGAACAAGAAACAGCAGATGCGTTGGAACCGAGCCACCGTGCAGTCTTTCCTTGACGTCCGGACGGCGGTGCTGAACGAGACGCTCGAGGACGCCTTCCGCGCACACTATACCGGCTTCCGTCCAGCGAATGATGATGACTGGGCAACCGCAACGGCAGCGTAATCAACCCCCACGGGTTTGCATGCTCTCTAATCACACCACCCTGTGGGGTGCCGCGAGTCCGCTCAATCGTCATTCCATCTTTCACCATTGGAGCTGTCAACCATCTTTCGATGTAGAGCAACGCCCACTCGCACTTCACATGCTTTCGAACTGCCTTTAGCAAAAGATCGTGCGGAAGATTATCAAACAATCCTCTGATGTCGAACTCTAGAACCCAGTCATATTTCCAGCACCGCTGACGCGTGACCCCCACGGCGTCCAGAGCCGATTTTCTCGGCCTGTAACCATAGGAGTCAGGCAGGAAGATAGTATCGAGTTCCGCCTCTATCAGTTGTTTGACAACCATCTGCGCGATGCGATCGCCGACAGTGGGAACACCCAAGATCCGTTCGCCGCCCCCGTTCTTTTTCGGAATGGAGACTGCGCGCACCGACGGTGGAAAATAGCTGCCCGAACTCATTCGATTCCAGATCTTGTAGAGGTTGCCCCCCAAATCTTTGTCGAACTCCTCAAGCGTCTGACCGTCCACGCCGGCTGCACCGCGATTGGACCTGACCGCTTTATACGCTTCGTACACACGCTTCTTCTCGATATGAAACGGCTTGTTTGTCGTGACCGTCGTCGTCATCCTGTTTCCAGTT
>JBBQUE010000764.1:0-2284 GCA_038212805.1 Bryobacterales bacterium
CATGCTGAAGCACGGGCATAAAAGCACCAAATCTTACGCGGCCTAGACTGCCGAGTCGCGACCCTACCATTCTGCCAAAAAATCACCCGCTGCAACAAAGTTTCCAATACTTGGGACGGCCCCCGTCGCTCCCGCTAAAGCGTGTCCCACGACGGGCTAGGGCCTATCGGCCCCATCAGGGTCCATAGGATCGCCGCACAGATCAGCGGCATGATTCCGAATCCGATGAATACGGGAACATAAGAATAGTGCTCGACAACCCAGCCCGTAATTAAGACGAAGATCATCCCGCCAAAGCCCGCGCCCATGCTGGCGAGCCCCCACACTGAACCAACCATATGTTTCGGGAACACGTCAGCCGGAAAGGCGAGAGTGTTTGCCAGAGCGCCCGTGTATCCCATCATCGCGATGGCTACGAACGCAATCGAGAGCCGGACGTCCGCGACCAGCACCGCGGGAATGGCCGATAGCATCAGGACCAGAAAACATGTTGCCGCACCCTTGCGCGCAATCGTTAGCGAGCAGCCTCGGCGTAACAGGAACGCGGAGAGCGCACCACCGAAAATGTTGCCCAGGCCGGCCACGGCGAAGGGGATCCACCCGTATTTTCCAATCGAAGCCATGTCGAAATGGCGGGCGTTCTTGAGGTATTCGGGAAACCAGAAAATGTAGAAATACCAGACTGGGTCAAGGAAAACCTTTGAAAGCGTCAGGCTCCACACGAAGCGCGTTCGGAACAACGTCCAAGGCGGCACCCGCGCCGGAGCAGTCGCTTGGACAATCGCGCGAGGGGTGCGATAGACCGGCCACCAGATCAGCAGCCATACGAATCCGAGTATGCCGATGGAGAAAAATGCCGGCGGCCAGCCCAATGTCAACAAAATCCATGCGACTACCGGCGGAGCGAGAATTGCCCCTACCGAAGATCCGGTGTTGAAAATGCCTGCGGCAAGAGCGCGCTCTTCGGCCGGGAACCATTCGGACACCACCTTAACGCCGGCCGGCCAGTTGCCGGCTTCACCCATCCCGAGCAGAAACCGGCATAGGCCCAGGCTGACCGGTCCCGTCGCGAGTGCGTGCAACATGGCCGCGGCAGACCACCATGCGATCGTCAGGGCATACCCGAGCCGTGTGCCGAGACGATCGATGAGTGGTCCGGAAATTCCATTGGCGATGGTGTACGCCAGCATGAAAGCGAAGACCACCCGCGAGTAAGCCACGTTGCTCATGTGGAACTGCTCGCGAATGACGGGGGCCGCAACCGAGAGTGTCTGGCGGTCGAGATAGTTGATTACAGTGGCCCAGAAAACCAGGCCGATCATCAGCCAGCGAAGCTTAGACTTTGCGGGACTTGCGATATCTTCAGGGGACTGGCGCAAAAGCCCTCTCGACGATCCGGCCTGCATTCACTCCACCTGGCAGCGTTCCAAAGGAATAACCCGAATCACCTGCCAGGCGGGTGGCGCAGAAGGCGTCCGCAACCTCGGCGACACTGTGCCGGATTAATAGACTGGCCTGAAGCAGAAGCGCCATCCGTTCCGCTATGCTCCTGGCATTGGCTTCGTCCAGTTTTCCAGTGACCTCGCTCTGTAACCGACCAAGCGCTACGTCAAAAGCCCGGTGGCCACCGCGCGCGATTTGAATCTCGACTAGTAGACTATCGAGCGCGCCAGGTTCTTTGTGGATGGCTCGTAGAATATCGAGACAGATCACATTGCCGGAGCCTTCCCAAATCGAATTCAGCGGCGCTTCCCGATACAGTCGCGGCAAAATGCATTCTTCGACGTAACCATTGCCGCCCAAGCATTCCAGAGCTTCGCCCACCACGGCGGGGGCTCGCTTGCAAACCCAGTATTTGGCAACGGCGGTGCCCAGGCGCGCCAGACCCCGCTCGCCCGCATTTTGCGACCGGGCATCGAAGGCCCTGGCCAATCGCATCATGACCAGTGTCGCGGCCTCGGACTCAATACATAGATCGGCCAGTACATTCCGCATTAGCGGTTGATCCACCAGCACCTTGTTGAAAGCTCGACGATGCTGCGCATGATGAACTGCTTGGATGACAGCCTGGCGCATGGTGGCCGAAGAGCCAATCACACAATCGAGGCGGGTATGCTGGACCATTTCGATGATGGCCGGAACGCCGCGGCCTTCCTCACCGATGCGACGGGCCCAAGCCCCGGTAAATTCCACTTCGCTCGAGGCATTGGACCGATTGCCAAGCTTTGACTTCAATCGCTGCAGATGGAAACCGTTCCGCTCACCATCCGGGGTCCAGCGTGGC
>JBBQUE010000765.1:0-2282 GCA_038212805.1 Bryobacterales bacterium
TCGGCGGGGCTGATGACGCTGGTCTCTCTCACCGGCCTGGTGTTGATCTTCTTCCTGCAGAAACGCAAGACGTGGGGACTGATCGCCGTGGGGATCGGTGCGCTGCTGTGCTGGCTGGTCTACGCTATCTGGGTTCCCTGACGTAACCTTGAAATAATGAATGAAATTAATCTATTCACACCCGGCCGCATCGGCGGGATTTCCACTCCGAACCGGATTGTGATGGCACCCATGACGCGCAGCCGGGCCTCAAACACCGGCGTTCCCTCCGGACTGGCGGCCGAATATTACGCCCAGCGCGCCTCCGCGGGTCTGATCATTACCGAGGGGACGTCCCCGTCAATTATGGGTACGGGCTACCCGCGCACGCCTTCTCTTTACACCCCGGAGCATGTCGCCGCGTGGCGCAAGGTAACCAAGGCCGTGCATGCCAAGGGCGGACATGTTTTTGTCCAGCTAATGCATGTAGGCCGGATCGCCCATTCCGCCAACCGCTTGACCGCTGAGCCGCCCGTAGCCCCGTCCGCGATTCGCGCAGCCGGTCAAATGTGGACCGACGCCCAGGGCATGCAGCCCCACGATCTGCCGCGGGCGCTCCAAACTTCCGAAATCCCCAGCGTGATTGAAGAGTTCGCCCACGCCTCGCGGCTGGCTCTGGAGGCCGGTTTCGACGGCGTGGAACTGCATGCGGCCTCGGGCTACCTGCCGGCCCAATTCCTTTCCACGGGGACCAACCAACGCACGGACGAGTACGGAGGATCGCTAACGAACCGGATCCGGTTCACGGTGGAAACGCTCAATGCCATGGTTGCAGCCGCGGGCACGCCAGCCAAGGTGGGAATCAAGATCAGCCCCGCCATGCCGTTCAACGATTGCACGGACGCAAACCCTGAGGAAACCTACCGCGCCCTCACCCAAGCCATCGCGCCGCTGGGGTTGGCTTACCTGCACGTCATGCGTCCACTCTACCGGGCATCATCGCCACGCTGCGCCCGCTGTTTCCCGCAGCTCTGCTGGCCGGCGGTGGCTTTGATTTTTCGTCTGGCAACCAGATGCTTGCGGAGGGCGTGGCGGACTTCATGGTTTACGGACAGCTTTACGTGGCGAACCCCGACCTGCCGGAGCGGTTCGCGCGCGCGCTTCCCTTGGCCAAGGCCGATCCCTCCACCTTTTACACGCCAGGTCCCGTGGGTTACACGGATTATCCCGCGGCCATGTAAAGTTGCGACTTGGTGTATACTTAGGGTGTCGAAGGATAACAGTGGGCGAAAGCCCACTTTTTTATTGCTGTCAAGCATGCCGGATATTAACGGGCAAGAACCCGGGGAACAACCCAGACTAGACCTGGTTGCCAGGATCACTGAAATCGCCGAGAAGGCCGGTGAGCCAAGAGGAATCGAAATCGTCGAGGTGCACGTCCTGGGGGCGGGTAAAGCCAGGACTGTGCGCATATTCATTGACAAGCCGGAAGGCATCACGCATGACGATTGCCAATGGATCTCAAGCGAAGCCGGAGCGGTGTTGGATGAGCAGGACGTGGTGCCAGGTCCGCCGTATACCCTTGAGGTGAGTTCGCCCGGAGTGGAGCGCAAGCTCTCCAAGCCCCGCGACTTTGAACGGTTTACCGGCCAGAAGGCCAAGTTGGTGCTACGCGAACCTCTTGAGAATCAGCGGTGCTGGGAAGGTACGCTGAGCGGGTTTGCCGGGGGTGTGGTCTCCCTGGAAGCCTCGCCGGGGAAAAAGCTGGAAATTCCCCTGGCAATGGTGGAAAAAGCCAACTTGAAGTTTGAGTGGTAATCCCCGAACGATTTAAAAAAGAGGCAAACGTGGGAACGATCTATCAGTCCATTGAAATCTTGAGCAAGGAGAAAGGCATCGATCCGCAAATTGTGGTGGATGCCGTGAAAGACGCCATGCTGGTGGCGGCGCGCAAGCACTTCCACACCACGGAAGACATGGTTGCCGACTTTCATCCTAAGACCGGCGCGATGGAAATCTTCGGCATCCGCAAGGTAGTGGAGACGGTGCAGGATCCTGCCCGGGAAATTTCCCTGCACGACGCGCGCAAGCTGAACGCCACCGCGGAGATCGATTCCGAGGTCCGGATTGCGAAACCTACCGAAGCCTTGGGGCGGATCGCCGCCCAGACCGCGAAGCAGGTGATCCTGCAGAAAGTACGCGAAGCTGAGCGCGACACGATCTTTGCCGAATACTCCGGCCGTGTGGGCGAGCTGGTGAACTGCGTTGTGAAGCGGATTGAGGGTCAGGATCTGGTGGCCGAT
>JBBQUE010000766.1:0-2279 GCA_038212805.1 Bryobacterales bacterium
AAATCACTTGCATCTTACAGGAAGTCGTACAGGCGGCCCTTGCTTTTCCGGAACACCAGCAGGCCCAGCGCGAAAGTGGCGAAAGAGACTAGCGCCAGTTTCGCCAGCAGAGTCGAAGGTGGCGCCTTGGCCTCCAATAGAATATCCCGCAGCGCCAGCACCAGCGCCGCCACCGGATTATATTGGTAAATTTCCTTGTACTGTTGCGGAATAATGGCAAACGAATAGAAGGTGGGAACCAGCCAGAACAACACCGTGTTACAGGATTCCACAAAGTACCGGGTGTCCCGCACGTAAACGTACAGAACCGAAAACGCCAGCGCCAGTCCGCAGACGAATACCACTTCCAGGCCCCATACCACTGGCAGCCAGAACCACTGAGCGGTCACCGGCAAGCCGTAGATGAGCGTGAATGCCAGCAGTAACCCGATCTGAATGAACAGATGCATGCAGTTCGAACAGACGCTGGAGATGGGAATCATCTCGCGTGGCACCGGGACCCGCTTGATCAATCCGGCGTTGTCTACCAGCGACGTGGTGCCGTTGATCCAGGCGACGCTAAAGAAGTTGAAAGGTACCAGGCCGCACAGAACGAAGACCGGATAATTCGCCACATTATTCGGAAAAATCCGGGTGAATACAAACGTCAGCACGCCCATCATCACCAGCGGATTGAGCAGCGACCAGAACACTCCCAGCGACATATGGCGATAGCGCAGCTTGAAATCCTTGAGGATCAAGTTTGAGAATAGAAAGCTATAATCGCCGTGCCACATTCTGCCCCCTCATTCTAGCTTGTTCGCAAAGTATGATTGGAAAGCCGAACGTGAGGAAATCAAACTGAAGGTCGGGCTCGACGCCACTCCGCTCACCGAGCCAACCGGTGGGATATCCCGCTACACCACGGAACTGGCCCGATCGTTGGTCCGGACCTTTCCGGACGATGAATACTGGCTGCTCTCCGATCAGGATTTTCCACGGCCGGAGATCCCCAATCTCCGTTCGGGATCCATCCCCCGCACGCCCCTGGCCCGCCGCTGGTGGCTCTTCGGGCTACCCCGCGAGATCTCGCGCATCGGCATCGGAGTGTTTCATGGAACCGGATTCTCAGTGCCTTATATCCCCGCGTGTCCTAGCGTACTCACGCTGCACGACTTGTCCCCCTGGATGAATCCGGATTGGCATAACGCCGCCGATCGGGTTCGCCAGCGCACGCCAGTACTACTGAGGCTGGGACTAGCGACTTTGGTGCTCACGCCCTCCAAGGCGATTCGCAGCCAGGCCATCGAACGGTTTCACCTCAGCGCGGATCGCATCGTCAGCGTCGCCCATGCCGCCTCGCCGCTCTTTCGGCCCGTGGATGCGCCGCCTCCCCAGCGCCCCTACTTTCTCTACGTGGGGACGTTGGAACCCCGCAAGAACCTGAGCCTGCTCTTCGAAGTCTGGCGCGCCGTGCGGCAGAAGCAAGATGTCGATCTAGTGCTGGCCGGCCGCCCACGGGATGGATCTCCTGAGCCTGCACCCGAACCCGGCTTGCGCGTTCTGGGTCCAGTGCCGGACGAAGATCTACCAGGCCTCTATTCGGGTTGTATCGCCTGCGTCTATCCCTCGCTCTATGAAGGTTTCGGGCTGCCAGTCCTCGAAGCCATGCAGTGTGGCGCGGCGGTCATCACCTCCCTGGATCCCGCCATCGTCGAGACAGCAGGCGGGGCCGCCATCACTCTCGACGTCCGCGAGCCGCGCCCATGGGTGGAAGCCATGACGGCCTTGCTGGAGAACCCGGCATACCGGGCCGATCTCCGCGCGCGGTCTTTGAAACGCGCCGGTGAATTCTCCTGGGTCCGAACGGCTCGCGAAACACGGGAGGTTTATGCCGAAGCAGCCCGCCGGTTCCGCCGCAGATTCTAGCCAGGAACGGCGGGCGCTTTTCGTAACGCCCGAAACCCCGTTCCCCACCATCGGGGGAGGAGCGCTGCGGTCCGCCTCGCTACTGACGTACTTGGCCAAGCACTTTGCCGTGGACGTCGTCACCTTCCGCCAGCCGGGCGCGCCCGATCCCCGGGAATCGTTTCCGCCTGGCATGGCCGCTTCCGTTCAGGTAATCGAATTGCCCTATCATCCCAAGTCCGCCGGGCACCGGATCGCCCGCAACCTGACACGCGCTTTCCATGGACGGCCACCTTTGATCGACCGCTACTCCGGATTTGAAGCCGAGGTGGCCGCCGCCGTTCAAGGCCGCCACTACGAAATCGGCATTCTGGAACATTTCTGGTGCGCTT
>JBBQUE010000767.1:0-2240 GCA_038212805.1 Bryobacterales bacterium
GCACGCCCGACGCCGGCGCAAACGAAGTGGTAGGCGCGCGGGCGGCCGTGAACTGGGTGGACGCGGTAGCCGCCGGGCAGCCGCCCACGAATCAGATAAACCCGCGGCCAGCCCTGACGAACAAAGATTTCTTCGCCATCCAGCCCTTCTTCTCGCAGGACGTTCACAAAGTTCGAAGCCAGTGCCTGCCGCAGGGAACCTATCCTGAGTGGCAGAGCCCGGTGGCTTCGTTTAGCGGATTCTTCTATGGGCGGTTCGATCAAACCCTACTACGCTGTTGCGATGAAGAGACCGGGAACGAGGTTGGCATCAACCTGCAATTCTTCCGCTTCCATTACGACTTCACCACGCCCCCAACGTTGAACGCCGACGGCACGGCGTTCAACCCAGCCGATTACAAGAAGAAGATGTTGACGAACATCCCCAAACGCTGGAACGGGCCTGAGACCGTCACGTTCGCCGATGGAACCTCCACCGGCGCCAACCCGGGCGATTTCCTCATGAAACCCCAAACCGCGGACACCCCGAAGCTGCAAATCCGCCCTTACTTCTATGCGCAGGAAATGCCCCAGCCGCGCGCGCATTTCAAGCTGAACATCATCAACATCCCGCGCGCCAACATGAGCAGCAGCGACGGCATCGGCAACTTCAGCGCGGATAATGAAGCGCCCCAGGCTTCCGGCTGGTTCACGGCCGCCCACGAGACCGGCCACGGCGACGGACTGCCCGACGAATACAACGAGCGTTGGAGCGACAACGCCTGCTCCTACGAATTTCAGGGCTTTGGGAGCCAGGTGCCAGGGGATCCCTACTCCGTCGTCAAATTCGCCCTGATGATGGAAGGCGTCTTGTTCATTGAGGGCCGTTACTTCTGGCACGCGGCGGAGTGGATCCGGGGCGTACTCGGCAACGTCCCCATGCAAGTGGAATCGGGCTCTAACAAGTTCCTGCTCCCGCCTCACCCCTCCGCGCCGGTGCGCACCTTCGCCCACACTCCGGCTTTCATTGAATCCCGCGCCAGCACCGGAACCCGCGGCCTTTTTGACACCTATCTCTACGCTTTTGGGGACGATCCGTTCCGGGGCCGCATCAAGACGGGCGTGGTCTACGACGGAATCCTCACCGTTCTGGTGAAAATTCGGGTTCATTTCGACAGCGTTGCCGCGCACAGCGGGGTGGTGAATCCCATCAATAATCTGATCACTCAAGTAGATTCGCAGCTGAACCGCCGCTTCGTTTTCAGCGGAACTCTGGGGCCCATCACGTACACCAACTGCCTGGTCCACTTCATGCCCCGCATTCTGGTGGAGACGCTGGTAGTGGATGGGACGCCAGCGAACAACGGCTACCTGGGCGGGCTGGGATACAATCCTCCGAACTCTGCCACCCAATCCAATTATTCTTCCAAGGTGAGCGCCGTCGAGAGCAACCACCCCCGCCATTTCACGCTGCGCGTGGTGGCCTCCGGAGCCACCGGATGGAAGAGCAGTAATGAACTGCGGCTGACCGCGGCCCAGTTGAACTCCCCGGGCGTCTGGGCCTGGTTCGCGGATATGGTGGGCATCGATTGCAGCGCGCTGGCGGCTCCCATTATCGGAATGACCAATGCCAAGGTGCAATCCGCCATCGTGATCCGCGCGGTGCCGGGGGCCACGGTGAAGACCAGTGCGTAAGCGGAATGGCTTCGTTTTTGCGGCCGCGCTATTCGGTTGCTACGTGGCCGCAAGCCAGGTGAAAAAATCCAAAGGAACTTCGATGAGCGACGCCAACACAGTACCCATCCGAATGGCGGCGGCGCGGGACCACCTACCCCCCGCTACACCTTCCGGTCCGCAGGATTGCGTCCGGCCTTACGGGAACGAGCGATCAAATTCCCGCTTGACCCACACCCTTCCCACCGGCCCGTGGAAAATCCGCTGGCAGGCTGATCTGCCCGCGAACGGCATGTTCACCGCTCTGCTCCATTCTGGCGGGCGAACCCTGGTTACGGGCCGCGCCCAGTGGCTGCTGTTCGATGAACGCGGCCGGACCCTGGCGTCCCAGCCTACCAACGGCGAAGATGCCGAGATGGACGCCGCGCGCGGCGTCTTCTATGTTGCGAACCGCTACAGCAACGTGGCGGCCTATCACCTGGCGGACGGCAAGCCACAGTATCGATTCCCGGCGGAAGGCACCGCCGACTATGCCCGATCGTTCCTACATCGCATGAACGGAACCATGGCGGTGGCCAGCTTTAAGCA
>JBBQUE010000768.1:0-2238 GCA_038212805.1 Bryobacterales bacterium
CTCGCCGGGGAAATGCCGCCACGGCCCGGTTCCTTGCGTATTTTTCTTACCATCACTATCATGCCTTGACCCGGAACTGCCGATGTATCAATTTGAGAGGAAGAACTGGCATACCTTGACATGATCCGGAGCACAGGTCAGACTTTGAGAAGTTGGAGTATTTGTATTTTATAGCGCCAAGGAGTGGCCATGGACGGGAGAAGCAAATTTAAACTTCTGATTGCGTGGCTTGCATGCGGCGCGGCGGCATTTTCGCAAACCGAGGAAAAATCCGCGAAATCGCAGCAGTATGAGGGCCCCTCGATCATTAGCCGGGATTCCACATTAATCGGCGAGCGCGGGGGAAAGCTACTCGATTTCCGGTTCTACGCCTCGCTGAACGGAGTTTACGATTCGGGACTGACGCCGGTGCTCACCGACCAGGCGGGCAAACTGGTGACGGTTGGCGGATCCTATGGCGTGTCGGCCGGGTTCGGCTTAACGGGGTCAAAGACATGGAAACGCGACTCGCTGAGCCTGGATTATAACGGCTCGTACCGGAAGTACACGGACGCGGGATCCTTCGACGGTTTGGACCAGTTCCTTGGCCTGCGGTATGGCCGGACGATCTCGCGCCGGTTGATTCTGGACGTAAAGGAGACCGGTGGAATTACGGGACTTGGCAATGGAAATTTCAGTTTTCTCCCCCTCACGTCGAACGACCTGCATGCGGTACCAACCAACGAACTGTTCGACACCAAGACGGAGTACTCCCAATCCGTCGTCGGGCTGGTGTGGCAGAAGACGGCGCGGCTGTCTTTTAAAGTGAACGGAGAAGGTTCCATCGTCCGGCGCAAAGCGGGTTCGCTGGCAGGGTTGAACGGTTACGGATTTGGCGGGGATATGTCGTACCGAATTACCCGGCGCCAAACGTTCTCGTTTACCTATAACTTAATCCATTACGATTACCAGAGGATCTATGGGAACGCCCTCGCCCAGACGGCCGCGATCGGCTATAGTGTTGGGCTGGGCCGCCGGTACGACCTGAGCACCTCAATTGGCGCAACCCATGTGAACATCACGGGTCTGGAAACTATCAAGGTGGATCCTGCCATCGTCGCCATCATTGGACAAGCCCAGATTACGGAAAACTTCAACCGGACCGTGGTGATCCCGTATGGGGCGCTCTCGTTGACGCGGCGTTTTTTGCACTCGTCGGTTTCGGCTACGGCCAACACCGGGATCAGCCCGGGAAACGGCGCTTATCTCACCTCCCGGCAAACCACGGCAGGCATGGGTTATTCCTACGCAGGATGGGAGAGGTGGAGCAGTGGGGCAAAGTTCGATTACACCCAACTGAGCGCGTTGGGACAAGAGATTGGAAAGTACAATGGCGTGCAGGCCGGTGTGGGTACAACTTACCGGTTGATGAACTCAGTGCATGTGGAGTTTCGTTACGATTACCGGCACTACAGCACACAGAACGACCTTTTCCGAAAAGATTCACACCGCGTTTCGCTCGGGCTGGCATTCAGTCCGGGAGAAAAGCCGCTTTCCATCTGGTAGGGTAAAATCCGGCATGGCCTTTCCCGTTCACCGCATGCGCCGCTTGCGCGCGACCGAACCGCTGCGATCCCTGGTTCGCGAGACGTATCTGGCTGCTTCACAATTGATCCTCCCGCTGTTTGTTTGCCCTGGGGAAGGAGTGCGGCGAGCGATCAGCTCCATGCCCGGCAATTTTCAGCTTTCGATCGACGAGTTAGTGCGGGAATGCCAGGAAGCGGAGGCCTTGGGGCTGGGAGGCGTGATTCTGTTTGGTATACCCAGCGCCAAGGACGAAGTAGCCTCCGGAGCATACGCGGACGATGGCATCACCCAGCGGGCGGTCCGAGCCGTGAAAGCGGCCGTACCCCAGTTGCTGGTAGTCACGGACGTTTGCAACTGCGAATACACCAGCCACGGGCATTGCGGCAAAGTGGTAAACGGGACTGTGGACAACGACGCTACCCTGGAATGGCTTACCGCCGCCGCCGTTTCGCACGCCAAAGCGGGAGCCGATATTGTGGCGCCCAGCGACATGATGGACGGCCGGGTGGCAGCGATCCGGCGAGGACTGGACGCCGCAGGCTACGCGGATACCCCGGTCCTGGCTTACGCGGCGAAGTTTGCCTCCGTCTTCTATGGCCCTTTCCGGGAGGCTGCGGAATCCACCCCGCAATTCGGCGACCGGCGCAGCTATCAGATGGACCCCGCCAACGG
>JBBQUE010000769.1:0-2236 GCA_038212805.1 Bryobacterales bacterium
CTGATAGCGGCGTCGCCCCGGGAACAAGCCCGCATGGCCGAAATCGCGGCGGGCTTTTCGGAAGAGGATCTCACCCGTTATCTACAGATCACGCTGGATGTTTTCAAGGATTTGCAGACGTCCCTGCAGCCCCGCCTGCACCTGGAAATCGGCCTGCTGAAGTTAGTGCACGCCAGCCGGATGGGCACCATTGAGGACGCGCTGGCTAATCTGGGTTCCGCTCCGCAACAGGCAGCACGGCCCGTCGCCGCAGTTCCGCCTCCGCTCCGAAAGCCGGTGGCCGCACCCCCACCCGTCGCCCCGCCAACTATGGCGAGGGCCGCCGCAGCTCCGCCCCCGCCCACCACTCAAGCCTCCAGCCAAGCCGCCAGCGGACCCTGGCGCGACCGCCTGCACGCCAAGCTCAGCGAGATGGGGATGGCGTTCACTGCCGACGCCGTGGAGCATTCCACCGTAACCGAAGTGAACGGCGAACTTCACTTCACGACACCCGAAGAGTTTGAACTCTCGATGAACGACAAAGATATCGCCAAGGCGATCCAACAGCTTGCGGGCCGCCCCATGAAATCCCGGATCACGTTCGGAACACCAGCCGCCGCGCCCGCCCAGCCCATGGTCAAACCCAAGGACGATACCACCGAACGCGCCTTGGCTGATCCGGACGTGAAACGATTTCAGGAATTGTTCCCCGACGCCCAGGTCCGCGCCGTGCGAAACTTGAAGGACTAGGGCACCCTAAACGTATGAAACTACCCGGTAACATGCAGAACATGATGAAGCAGGCCGAGCAGATGCAGCGCAAAATGCAGGAAGAGGTTGCGCTCATCCGCGTTGAGGCCTCCTCCGGCGGTGGCATGGTTTCCGTCAAAATGGACGGAAAGAAAAACGTGCTGGCCGTGACGATCGATCCCGAAGTGGCGGGCGACGTAGAGATGCTGCAAGATATGATGCTGGCTGCATTTAACGAAGCCAACAAGAAAGTGGACGACCAGATTCAGGGGAGAATGGGCGGAATGCTGGGCGGCATGGGCCTTCCTCCAGGACTGTTGTAAACCTGCATGCCGGATTTCGCCGAGCCTCTCGCGCGTCTAATCCAGGAGTTTAAGCGGCTTCCTGGCGTGGGTCAGAAATCGGCCCAGCGGATGGCCTTCCACGTCCTGAGAACTTCGCGCGAGCAGGCGGCGCACCTGGCGCAAGCCCTTCTGGATGTGACGGATAACCTGGTTCTGTGCGCGCAGTGCAACAACATTGCGGACAGCGAACTGTGTAATTTCTGCCGTGATCCCCACCGCGACCCCACGTCTCTGTGCATTGTGGAAGAGCCCCATAATATTCTTCCCATCGAAATGACCCGGCAGTTCACCGGGCGCTATCACGTGTTACACGGATCCATCTCGCCCTTGCGCGGTATCGGGCCGGAGCAGCTTCGTTTGAAGAATCTTTTGGAGCGGCTGCGTCCCGGCGAGGTTACCGAAGTGATTGTAGCCACCAACCCGAACGTGGAAGGTGAAGCCACAGCGATGTATCTTTCGCGACTGCTCAGGCCGCTGGAGATTCGGGTTACGCGCATCGCGATGGGGATCCCAGCGGGCAGCGACCTGGAGTTTGCCGACGAAGTCACGATGTCGAAATCCCTGGAAAACCGGAGAGAGATATGAGACTGGTGGCTTCGTTTTTACTGGCCGCGGTTTTGAATGTTATCGAAGCTGCATAACCGCTTTTCGTTTATCGCCTGACGGAGGCCGAAACATCCGCGACCACGCCAACAGAGGCTACTGCAATGAAGTGACCGACGTGGCCGGAACCGTCAGTTTCGCCGGAGGAGCCATTTGTCTCGACATGCAGAAGATTCCTCTTCCCGCGAGCTTCGCCACCGACACCCTATGGCCTGGGTGTTTCCGGTTCTCCCCTGCTTGCCGCGATCACCGCCATTCAGCCTTAGCCGGGCCACTCGCCCGAATGCGCCAAATCCATCTTGGTAACGAAATGATGATTTTGTTCTTTCCGGTCGAGTCATCAAAATCGCTGTCCGCGTCGCTATGACCGGCCTTGCCGACTGGATGGCTGGCATCACGGAGCAGCCCCTCGTCCAACGCGAGTGGTCTCACGCGCCAACCTGTTCGCGCACGTCCGGGCCGACCGAGGATCGCATGTCCGTGATGTCCCGGCAGCGAATCCCGCCAGAGCGAGTCTGTCACGCCCGCTGCTTCGAGCGGCCAGACGGCAACGCGGCAAC
>JBBQUE010000770.1:0-2225 GCA_038212805.1 Bryobacterales bacterium
CACGAGAGCATGTCAAATCCGTCATTCGCCGGTTGCTGCAGGGCGTTCGCCGATCTCCTCTCGAATCCGAGGCTCGGCGCTGCTACGCTCGAACCATGGAAAACGAAAGAATCGCGCGGAGGGCCAAACGTTCCCCGACGGGCGGCATCGTATTTGGCGGATTAGTGGTAGTTGCCGGCATCATCCTGCTGCTGGACAACCTGGGAATTGTACGCTCCTACGACATCTGGAAATACTGGCCGGTCGCGTTGATCGCAGCTGGGGTGGCCCGGATTGCGGAAAGCCGGAAGCCCGGCGCATTGGTCTGGGGGGGCTTAACCGCCGGCGCCGGGGTGTTGCTACTGCTTGACCGGCTCGAGATCCTGGAATTTGACTCCCGCATCTTCTGGCCGGCGCTCATCATCGCGGGCGGTGTTGTCATGCTGGTACAGTCGCTGGAGCGGAGCGGCGTCGTGTCCTCAAAAAATCCCCAATCGCCGGATTCTACCATCGGCCTTTACGGCGTCTTTGGAGGAGGACGCAGACGCGTGGAGTCCCAAAGCTTCCAAGGGGGCGACGTCCTGGCCATCTTTAGTGGTTACCATCTCGACCTCCGGGGCGCGAAGATCGCAGGCGAGCGGGCGGTGATCGACGTAAACACAATCTTCGGCGGAGTAGAGATTCAGGTTCCCGAAGAATGGCGCGTCACCACCAAAGGCATTGGGATCTTCGGAAGTTTTGAGGACAAGACCCGCCCCGTGCGCGTGGTTGAAGGCGTCATCGCTCCGGAGTTGGTAGTCACCGGCTGCAGCGTCTTCGGCGGCACAACGATTCGCAACGGATAGGCGCATGCATCCACTGTTGGCCAGCCGGACCAGGACATTCCTCTATCTCTTAGCCTGGCTTCCAATAGCCGGATTGCTGATGTACCCGTTGTATTACTCAGCCGGATTGCCACCCCTTGAATCCGCGGCGGTCCTGCTCCCGCTCTGTCAGGTTCTCGCCTGGATCTGCTTATCATCCTGGTATCTGTGCCGCGTTCTCCCTCTGGGCCCCGGCCAATTCCCGCGGATCCTGCAGAGCCATCTGGCGGCTGCGGTGGTGGCTTCGTTTTTCTGGGCAGGGCTGATCAAAGGCTGGGGGCTGCTGTTGTCCCGTTGGCTACCCGGTTTGGATGGCCGCCTCAGCAGTCAAATTCCCGCGCTTTTCGTGGCGGGAACGCTTCTCTACTTGCTATCGGTTTCGCTGCACTACGCGTTGTTATCGTTCCAGGGTTCACGCGAAGCGGAAACTCAAACCCAGGCGGCGCGCCTGCTCACCCGGGAAGCGGAGCTCAAGGCGTTAAAGGCCCAGATCAATCCACATTTCCTCTTCAATAGCCTGAACTCCATCAGCGCTCTGACGACCGTGGATCCGCTCCAGGCGCGCGAAATGTGCATCAAACTGTCAGAGTTCCTCCGGCACACATTGAGGTTGGGCGGCCAGGAGATGATCGCATTTTCCGAGGAGGTAGCCCTGGCTCGAATTTACCTCGCGGTGGAGCAAGTGCGGTTCGGAGCGAGGCTTCGTTTTGAGGAGCGGATCGATCCCGGCTGTGAAAACTGCCCGGTACCTGCGCTGCTGCTGCAGCCTTTGATTGAAAACGCCATCAAGCATGGGGTAGCCGGATTGATTGCAGGGGGGACCATCCGCCTGGAGGCGCGGCGCCAAGACGGGCGGCTTCATCTTTTAGTGAATAACGATTTTGATCTCGATGCCCCGCCTTCGCGCAAGAGTGGGCTCGGCTTAGCCAATGTACGGGCCAGGCTTCAGGCGCGGTATGATCAACGGGCCCGGCTTGATCTAGAGACGAACGGCGGTCACTTTCGGGCGGCCATCAATCTACCTTGTGAATAGTAGGGAGCCAGCGTGAACGTAATCGTTGTGGACGACGAAGAACTGGCCAGGCGGCTGCTTCGCGAATACCTGAGTGGCATGGAAGGCATCACGATCCTGGCCGAATGCGGCAATGGGTTTGAAGCGGTGAAAGCCATTGCCGAACATAAACCCGATTTGGTATTCCTGGATATCCAGATGCCCAAACTGGACGGTTTCGAAGTGCTGGAACTGATTGGCCGGGAGGTGGCCGTGATTTTTGTTACCGCCTTCGACCAATTCGCGCTGCGGGCCTTTGATGCCCACGCAGTGGATTACCTGCTAAAGCCTTTCAGCGCGGACCGCCTGCAAACGGCAATAGGGCGGGCCAG
>JBBQUE010000771.1:0-2224 GCA_038212805.1 Bryobacterales bacterium
CGTGTTAGGCAATTGATTGGCGGCCGCGATCAGCTTTTCAAAGGCCCACTGCAGGCGATCGGGACTGTAGACTTCCACCGCCAGCTTCCAACTCGGGACCGGCAGCAGCGGCCCATCGATGGCAAAGGTAAGCTCGCCGCCCAGGGGTTCGGCGATGTCGTGTAGAACATTCACCCCGGTCCGTTTCTGAATCAGATCCAGCTTCTCCGTGAGCTCCGGCCCGGACTGGGCGATCAGTTCAGCCAGCATCGCGCCGGGGTTCTTGATCACGAACGAAGCTGCCACGCTGGCGTCTGGCGAGACAAAGTCCAGGGTTGACATGGGGCCCGGCGCGGCCAGCCACGATGCCATGCCGCGGCGATCGCCATTGAAGCCGAGGGTAGCCGTATTCTTCGTCTGGCCGCTAACTTCCTTGCGCTCCACCACCAGATAGTGGACCCCGTTCATACCAAGACTGGCACTCAGCCGCTGGTTTTTAGGCCCGTGTTCGCGGGCTATGGCAAGCAGATTGGCCGCGAACAGCCAGCCAACTCCGCCCCGGTAGGCTTGCTCGATACGCTGCTGGAATCCGCCATCCCCGATGCCCGCGGGCGCGTCGGTATTTTCCAGGTGCGCGGTCAGCCCCTTAAGGACCTCGTGCTGCGGCGTGAAAGCTAAGATGCCATGCACGATGGACACGTTGGCCATGCCTTGCTTCTGGGCTCCCATTTCAGCAGCCAGGAATTCGCTCAGACCGGGGCGTTTCACTTCCGCCAGGATGAGAGGCGCGCCGCCTTCACCGGAAATTTCTCCGTCCGTGACAGCCAGAACGATCTCGTCGCCCAGGTAGTCGCTCATGTTCTTGACCTTAGTCACCATATCGCGCAACTGCGTGGAGTTTTGCCCTTGATGCTTCCACCACTGCTGCAACACGGGGCTGGCATTCACCCGCTCTTCAAACAGCCGGTACGCTTCGCTCAACGTACCGCCGATGTTGGGGATGGCGGCGTAAACCACCGTGTTCCTGGGAACCATTCCTAGCAGTTTTGAGTGGGTCCGCAGGCCTTGCGCGGGGATCCGTTCAATGTCCTTCTGCAGTCCGGACAACTCGCCCAGCATGGCCAGATACTTGGCGGAATCGCGGCTCCAGGCAATCTCATCCTGGACGGGAACCTTTTCCACCGCGGGTCCGGTGGTCGATTGGTCGCCCGGCTTCAACATCTGCGATTGCCCGGCGTGATCTACCTTCACGCTGCCTTCCACCACCGAAACGCGTGAGCCTTTCGTGCCCGAAGTTACCGCGAAGATGGTGCCCTTCACCATCACTTCGGCGTCGGGGGTCTTCACGTAGAGCGCTCCGTCGCGCTGTTTGGCGGCATGCACAATCACGTTGCCGTGCTCCAGGTGGATGGTGGTGCCACGCACTTCGCGGGTCACGAATATCTGGGACCGCTCATTCATTTCCACTTGCGAGCCATCCGCCAGCCGCAGCATGGCGGTAGATTCCTTGGCGGTTCTCACCACTTGGCGGTCATTCAGATCGCGGCCCGAAAACACCGGCGTACTGCTGGCGTTGGCCACCTGATACAGCAACCCGTTGACGCTCTGGACGCTGGCGCGCGCCCCGTCCGGAATGAACAGCTTCAGCAGCATGCCCACGGTGCCCGCGCCCAGGCCCAAAACCAGCATGGCCGCAATGGCCCAGCGGGTAACCGGAGACACCGTGGCCGGGACTGCCTGGGGCCGGCGCAGAACCCGGAGGCTCTTGCCGGAACGCGCCGTTTCAAGCGCCTGGCGGCAGGCCACGCACTGGTGGACGTGATCCAAGAGCAGCATGGACTTGGCCGGTTCTAATGTCCGTTTCAGATACTCCGGCATCAAATCTTGGAAGCCGGCGCAACTGCCCAGGCCGGCTGTGTCATGGGCACTCCCGAACAGGCCGGCGCGCACCCGGCTGGCCGCCGAAGCTTCGAGCGAAGCATCTATTGCCTCTTCGCGAATCGCCGTTACCACTTGATCGAAATTATCGGTTTTCATCGCTGTGCCCCCACGTATGAACTCAATTCTTTTTGCACCTGGCGGCGCGTGCGGTGCAGGATCACCGCCACATGCACCTGCGAAATTCCTAAGATCCGCGCAATCTCCTGATTGCTGCGTTCCTCGAAGAAACGCAAAGCAAAGACTTCGGCGTCGCGCGTCTGCAGGCGGCCCACGGCCTTACGCAACTGCGCCTGCATCTCCCTGG
>JBBQUE010000772.1:0-2223 GCA_038212805.1 Bryobacterales bacterium
AGTGCCCGGTCCTGATCCGCGACGGGTACGCCGAGGAATTGATTCGCTTGATCATGCGAACAGGATGGCATTTTATGCCGCGTCCCGGCAATGGTCTCACAGCGATTGGCTGCAGTGGTTGCTATAGCTACAGTTACTATAGTGGCGTGGAACTGGATAACTACCTGATCGACACGCTGATTCGGGACCTTGTGCAGCATGACCGGTCGCCCGCATCGTTCCTCGTTTATTTGTTCATCTACCAACAGACGACGCAGGGCGAGGCGCGAGTGGCAGCCATCAGTTATGCCGTACTGGCGGAAGCGACAGGGCTTTCCAGGAGGTCAGTACAGTCAGCGGTTGGCAGACTGCTGGAGGGGCGTCTGATCCGAAAGCGTCAGGCGAGCCCGACAGCCACGCCGATCTATACCGCGCTCACGCCGTGGATACGCGTGAAGGCGCGGGCTTAGGCCGGTGGGCCAGGTTTCTCCTGCGGCGAGGTCCCGTTGGGATCGTTGACGGTGGCGCCCTTCGGCAGTGGAACGGGGCCTTTCAAAAGCGGATCACTGGTCGCGGTCATCCAGCGATCAAGCCGTCCCCGCATGTCCCGGAGGGCATCCGCATTTGCCGGATCGGTCGCCACGTTGGCGCGCTCCGCAGGATCGAACATCAGATCATAGAGCGCTTCATCGGCCACGATGCGGGTACGCCAGCCATTCTCCACCCAGAGCGCTTTGCTGGGGCCATCGTCGCAGTTGGGAAGCACGGGCGTGTGCTTGTCTCCGAAGTGGCGGACGTACTTCCAGCGTTGCGTGCGGACGGCTCGGAGGGGTTCATAGGCGGCATGATACGTCACTTCCGCAAACACTTCCTCATTGATCTCCTTCGCCTCGCCCCGCACCAGCGGCATCATGGACTTACCTGTCAGCCACTGCGGTTTCGAAATTCCCAGATAGTCGCAGATGGTGGGGAAGATATCGACGTGCGAGACCATGGCGTCCACCACTTTGCCGCCGCTGAAGCCGCGCGGGCCGCGCATGATGAGGCTGACGCCCATGCCCTGATCGGTGCAGTTGCACTTCATGGAGGGGAAGGCGATGCCGTGGTCAGTGGTGGAAATCACCAGGGTGTTGGCAGCCTGTCCGCTGCGTTCCAGCGCCGCCAGCACCTGCCCGACCGCGTCGTCCAGGATGCGGGCACTGGCCTTAAATCCGGCCATGTCTTCGCGGGTCTGCGGAGTGTCCGGCATGGGTACGGGAGGCTGAATGAAACGGGCGTCTTCGGCGGGGCCAGGCTTCGGATATTCGCGGTGCGTTTCGAAGAAGCCGACTTCGAAGAACCAGGGCTTGTCGTGCTTACGCTCCACAAAGGCGACGGCGGCAGGGGCCACATCGACGGCCTTGTTGCTGCGCGTGGTGAGTACTTCGTCGTACCCAATCAGCGCCGGCGTTTTCGCGATGTGCTGGATTCCCGCCAGCGCGGCAGTGTAACCGTGAGGCCGCAGCGTGTGCAGGATGTGCTGTTTGTAGTCGTACAGCGAAAAGCCGCGATGCGCCAGACCCAGCATGCCGCTCGAGTGCGGCGACTGGCCGGTGAGCAGCGCGGCGCGACTGGGGCTGCAGGTGGGCGCAGCGCTGAAGGCCTTGCGAAACAGGATGCCGTTTTCAGCCAGTTTCTGCAGGGCGGGCGTGGGCACCGGTGCGCCGTACGGCTGCAGGTAGCGGCCGGAATCGTGAGAATGGATATAGAGGATGTTCGGCCGGCGCGCCGGTTCCTGTTGCATTGCGTCCGCCTGCATGGCGTTGACAGCTGTGCTTCCGGCGATGCCGGCGATGAAAGCTCTGCGTTCGATGGAGTGAGGCATCGCCCAACAGTTTATCGATATGATGTGGAATCCCCATGAAGCTCATTGCACTCGCCCTCACCGCATCGTCATTGTTCGCCCAGGCGCCCCAAAATAAGCCGCTGCCCGCACCGGGCATTCCCGTGCCGGAGGCTGACCAGAAGCAACTGCGCGCGGGCCTGGACAGGCTGGGCGCAAAACTGGAAGCGATCAAGGCAAATCCGCACTACCCGGACGTACTGGTGTTCCACAAGGCCGTGCGCTTTGCACTGGAAGGGAATGAATTCTTTCGGCAGGAGCAGATTTTCCGGGCCAAAGAGCTGCTGCGGGTGGGGGCAGAGCGAGCGGACGCGCTGGCTCGCGGGGAAGCGCCGTGGACCCGCGCGACGGGTCTGGTAGTG
>JBBQUE010000773.1:0-2223 GCA_038212805.1 Bryobacterales bacterium
CCGCGGACAGCGGAATGGAAGTTGGTCGAAAGGAGCAATCTCGAATGGACCTGGGTCTGAAAGGAAGCGTCGCGATTGTCGCGGCTGCAAGTAAGGGGCTGGGCAAGGCGGTCGCGATCGGGCTGGCACGGGAAGGGGCGACGGTCGGGATCTGCGCTCGTGGCCAGCAAGAGTTGGACGCCACGGCCAAGGAACTGCCGGGCGATACCTTCGCACAAGCCTTGGATGTGACCGCCGAGGAACAGGTGCGCGCCTTTGTGCAGGCGGTGCATTCACGCTTCGGACGAATCGACATTTGTGTGACGAACGCGGGTGGTCCACCAGCCAAGCCGTTCGCGGGCGCCAGCGTGGCGGACTGGCGCGCCGCGGTGGACCTGAACTTCATGAGTACGGTGTATTTCGCGCGCGAGGTGCTGCCGGTAATGCGGGAGCAACGCTGGGGCCGGCTGATCACGATCACATCGGCTTCAGTAAAACAGCCAATCGACGGATTGATTCTGTCGAATGCCGTGCGCCCGGCGGTGGCGGGATTGGTGAAAAGCCTCTCGAACGAATACGGGCCGTACAACGTGCTGGTGAACAACGTGTGCCCCGGATACACGGCAACCGAGCGGCTGAAGAAGCTGGGTGTAAAACCGGAAGCGCAGATTCCGCTGGGCCGTGTAGCAGAGCCAGAAGAGTTCGCGAACGTAGTAGTGTTCCTGGCCTCTGAAAGAGCCAGCTACATTACCGGGACCTCCATCCTGGTGGATGGTGGATTCTGCAAAGGAACAATTTGACGGCAGCCCAGTTTGCGGCGCCGGCATCCATGCGCGAGAAAGAACGCCAATGAGCGGTTCGATTCGACGAACGGGTGCGGTAGCGCGGTGTTACAGTTATCACGAATGATGAACCGGCCAGACAATCGCGTGGCCCGCCGGGTGATTGCAGTGCTGCTGGTCCTGGCAGGCTCCTGGCAAATCTACCTCTCGACCTACGTTGTTCGATCGTTGAGCCAGGGCAACTCCGTTGCGGACCGCCCGTTCGCTCTGACACTCGCGACGGACCGGGTGGCAAGCGTAGACAGCGCGGCGAAGAATGCGGGCTTGCGCGCGGGCGATCAAGTGCTGGCCGTGGACGACCAGGCTTATGGCGGCGAGGCGCAAGTGAGCGCCATCCTAGCGCGCATGCACCCGGGCGAAACACTGCGGGTGCGCGCAAGGCATCCGGATCAGCGGCAGGATGTGACGATTGGCATCCCGCTGGCACCCCGGACGCCCGCCACCGGGCTGGATTGGATGGTCAGCGTGGCAGGGTCTGTGCTGACACCCGTGTTCTGCCTGTTGCTGGGTTTTGGCGTGCTGCTAGTGCGTCCACGGGATCCGTTGGCGTGGCTGTTATTGGCCTTGATGGTGAGCTTCGCGGATCTGACGAGTTCGCCCTATGCCGCGCGCGCCGCATGGGAGTTACCGGACGGTTGGCGGGAGCTCGCATTGCTGCGCGTGGGGCTTTTGCAAACTACCTGGGCGGCCTGGATTCTGCTGTTCGGCATCTACTTTCCCGAACGGCTTCCGCTGGACCAACGGCGTCCGTGGATCAAGTGGCTGCTGATTGTTCCAGTAGCGGCCTCTGCCGTGGCACACATTATTGTGGAGGTAGCGGCTGCCGACGGACTTAGGAACGTGGCCGGCCTGTTACCCAACCTGAACCGGGTGATGACTTTGGGCTTGTACTCGGGCATGCTTTCCATCTCGGGATTCTTCGCCTCGTTGGGCTTTAAAATCGGCATACTCAAGAGACCTGACGCGCGCCGCAGGATCCACCTGCTGATGTGGGGCGCCTCGGTAGCGCTCACGCCTTTTTTCATCGTGGCGATCTACGGATTGATGCGAGGTTGGGACAACGTACCGGCGTACCTGATTATTCCCGGATTTCTTCTGCTCGCGGTGTTTCCGCTCACGCTAGCGTACGTCATCGTCGTGCAGCGCGCGCTGGACGTGCGCGTCGTGGTGCGGCAAGGGCTGCAGTACACGCTGGCGCGAGGCGGCGCGCGTATTCTACAGGCATGCGTGGCGCTGGCGGCGGTGGGGGGCGCGTTCACGTTAATGGAGACGCCGGGAGTCAGCCGGCCGATGAAGCTCGCACTGATCGGCATTTGCGTGCTCATCGTCCTGAATATCCGCCGGTTGGGCGAACGAGTTCGCACGTGGATTGACCGGCGGTTTTTCCGTGAAGCGTACAGCG
>JBBQUE010000774.1:0-2189 GCA_038212805.1 Bryobacterales bacterium
GCGCGCTTTCATGGATGCCGCTTCGGCTTCGTCATACCGTTTGTGTTTGTAAAGCGCCCATGCCAAGGCGTCGTAGGTATAGATATCCTTGCGGAAATCCAGTTCCGCCTGCGCCAACTCCAGCGCCGCCCCCAGATTCCGGTTGTGGTCTGAGTAGATCAGCGAAAGGTTCCGGTTCGCTTTTTCCTTGTTGGCGCGCATCAGCTGATAGATGGCATCCACAAACTGCGCCTGTTGCGCGGCCTCTTTCTTCATTCCTTTCGCCTCATAAAGATCCCCGAGCGCGGCCGCATAATCCGGCATCGGGGTGGCGGTTCGCGCCTTGGTATAGCTGTTGATGGCGTCGTCCAGGTTGCCCTGCGCGGCCTGCACCCGCCCCACTCCCGCTTGGGCGGCATGCGATCCGGGGAAGTACATCAGCGCCTTGCGATAGCTGTTCTCAGCGGCCAGCAGCTGACCGGACTTGAAATAGATGTGGCCCAGTTCCACCAGGCACCACGCCACGTTTTCGGGTGAGGAACTGCCAGCGGAAATTGCGTGTTGCATCACTTCCGCCGCGCCCTTGGAATCATTGGTGAGGAACCGGTAGTGCGCCGCGCGATTGTAGCTGGATAAATCGGGGCGCAGGTCCATCATTTTCTGGAAGGAATCCGCGCCCTGTTCGTAGTCGCCCATTTCGATCAGGGCATCGCCCAGCGTGCCCCAATTCCAAGGGTCCGACGCGTTCATCGCGATCAACTCCCGCGAAGAGGCGGCGGCCTTCGCGAACTGGTGATATTCCAGTTGAATTTCCGTCCGCAGGCGGCGCGCTTCGTAGTTCTTGGCGTCCGCGGTCAACACGGAATCAAGTAATTTGGATGCCCGCTCGATATACCCGAAGTCGGTGGTCTCGCGCATTTTCTGCACGTTCGCTCCGGCCAGCAGAACCTTCGCATGTAAGTTGTCAGGTTGCGCCGCCACCGCTTTCTGCAGATAGAGAATGCGGTCGTCCGTTTTCAGGCGAACCAGCGTGTTGTCCAACCGGCGGTCTTCCAGCATGGCAGGCAGTTTCTGCCCCGGCGCCAGCGCTACGAACCCGAAAAAACAAAGCCAAATGGTTTTCATTCTTCGTCCTTATTTGATGGCTACGGTCACGCCGGCTTGGCTAGGGGATGCCCCCACGGATACCATTACGGGAACCGCGCTATCCGGCTTTACGCCCTGTGGAACCTTGAGATTTACTTGCATGCCGCCTGCTACAATCCCCGGCGCTGCCCCGGCATACAGCACCTCGGCGGGCAGTCCGCCGATGGTGGCCGTCACGTTGAGCACTGGTTTGGGCAGCGGGTTATCCCCCGCGATCTTACCGTTGGTGCCGGCCGGAGTGGTCTGGCCTTCGCCTGTCAGGAATAGGACGATCACGCGGTTGGCCGCTTCCGGATTGGCGGCGGTGTTCAGCGTAAAGTCCTGATTCAGGATGGCTCCCGGACCCTGGCCTGAGGCGTTGGCCGAAAAGATTCCAGGAGCGCTCTGGGTCACCGCCAAATTGATGGCCTGGGACCGCACGCCTTGGAATTCCACCTGTAACGACGTAGCAGGCTTTCCGGCTACGTCGTAGGGAACGATGGCCGAGATCTGGGTGCTGCTGGTGTAGACCAGAGGCGCGGCGACGCCGTCAAAGAGCACGCGGGTCTGTGCCAATGTGGTGTCCACGAAGCCGGGAGCGGTGGTTTGCGCGCCTACCAACGCGGCCGGGCCCAGGCGGGTTCCAAAGAGGGTGACAATCTCTCCCGGAGCAATCGGACCAGTCTGATAACTCGCCGCGTTCACGATAGCTGCAACCAGAGGTCCTTGCGCGGGGGCGGCGATGGTTATCGCGAAGGCCTGGGTGGCCGAGATCGCGGCGGCATCAATCACTTGGGCGGCAAACGTGAATGTTCCGGCAGCCGTGGGCGTGCCGCTGACCAGGCCATCCAAGCCCAGGGACAACCCGTCGGGGAGCGATCCGGAGCCAACCAGCCAGGTGAAGGGCCGTGTGCCGCCGGTGGCCGTCAGGCTTTGATTGTAGGCCGTCCCCACAGTTCCGGCGGGCAACGACGTGCTTGTGATGGCCAGCGCCGGGGCTGCAATCCCCAACGTGTATGCCTGGCTTCCGGTTCTCGATGCGCTGTCCGTCGCTTGTATGGTGAAAGCGAAAATACCCCCGGCGG
>JBBQUE010000775.1:0-2183 GCA_038212805.1 Bryobacterales bacterium
CGCAGCGCCCAAAGGCCCGGAATGCTCAGAGTGTTGCCGGCGCCATCCTGCACCGCACCTAGCAGTGCACCCGTGGACTGGCTGTAGGCGCGAATGGTCCCGTCTCCGAAATTGCCTACCAACAGCGCGCCAGCCAGATCCCCGAAGCCCGCCGGCGCAATCGCCAGTCCCCAGGGAGAGTTCAGTGAACCGCCCTGGATCAGCCTTTGCAGCAACAGGCCATTCAAATCAAACACGTCCACATAGCCGTTGCCTGGCCCAGCCACGTCGTCATGTTTGGCCGCGTCCTGCTTGGCGTAAGTAACGAAAAGCGCACCGCCCAGGTCTTGGATGTTGAACGGCGCGAAGCCGGCTGGAATGGCTGGATCGGTGAATGCGCCCGGCAGGTTGGCGGGTACAAGATTGCCATCGAACACATCGATTTTGCCGCTATTGAAGTTTGCCGCATACAAAGTAGGCCCAGAGGACCGGGCGGACAGCGCGAGGCCCTTATAGACCGCGCCGGCCGCCGAACGGTCGATCAGAATCAGCGCGCGGCCGGAGTCGACTGTGGAGTTCCAGCCGGAGATCGTCCCCTGCTCGGTTGCGAAGAGAAAGGTAGCCGGCTTGCCCGGCACCACCGGAAACGATGTGGTTGGGTTGAACACAGTGCCCGTTGGGTCGCCGGCCTGGCTGGATCCCGGCGATCCCGGTACCGTCACCTTCAGGTTGATGACGCCCCCGTTTCCGTTGTAGAGGGTGGACAATCCCGTGCCATTATCGGACACCCAGAATGGGCTGGTATTCGATGCTGCGATGCCCCAGGGGTTGACCAGCCCGGGATCTACATGATCCGCCACGCCCGGCAAATCGGACACCAGGTTGTGCTGGACAAATCGCGTAGCCGCGGCCAGCGGACTTATGACCGCGATGGCCCCGGCCGCCAGAAAAATCAGTAACTTCGTACTATGTTTCGTCATATCGGTGACCACTCCGTTTGGTCGGAAAAAGAGGTTATTGTGACCCATCGGATTTCGCTCGCACGATGACCTTATCCCCTACCGAGGCCCCCAGCGAAAGTCCCTGCGCGACGTCAAGCGCGCTATGTATCCCCGAGTAAAAGGTGGAGAGTCCCGCGTCCTGAGCCTCGGCGTTCAGCGTCTGGTCATCGGCGCCGAACAGATAGGCCAGAACCCGCGCCGAAGCTCCCGATGCGCAGGCATGTCCCGAAGGGTATCCCGGATGGGGCGGATTGCCGAACAGCGTGGTGATGGACGGATCGGCCATGCTGGGGCGAAGCTCCAGATAGGCAAACTTCGTATCCCAACAAGCGATGGTGGCGTCGTGTTGCGCGATGGTGGCCAGTGCATAGGAGCGCGCCGCCCGCGGCGCATTCGTATCCAGGCGGTTTTGGAATATTTCCTGGTTCAGCGTCTCCAACCACGGCGTAACAAAGGATGGCTGCCAGAACCAGGCTGAGTGATTGGTGGTGTTATTCCGCACTAGCGATTTCACATTGGAAACTTCCGCCGCGAATTCTGGAGAATCCGCCGCCGGAGGAGCGCTCAGGCGAAATTCGCTTCCCGTTGCAAGCACCCATGGTTTCCACGTTCCCGCCAAGGGAGTTTGCGGCGCCGGGTTGCCCCATACGCCCACACTCCCCGGATAGGATCCCGAAAAAACAGCGCCGGAATTATCCCCCTGCGCATACTGGACGGCCAGGTTTCCCACCGAACGGCCCAACTGCAGGCCCGCCGCGACATCGCTTGGAAACTGCGTTCCCGCGAACAGCCGCGATCGCCCGGCCTCCGCCGCTAAGTCGGTATACCCGTCCGCAAGATCCGGGAAAAGGTAAGCAAGTACGGCAGCCGCCGCGCCCGCCGTCGCCGCATGTTCTGAAGGATAGGATGGGCTGGCATAAATGGCGATGGTGGGCCGCACACTGGCATCCACCGCCGTGGGCCGCGGCCGGTTCCAGGCATACTTGCTGTCCCACGCCGCCACCGTTGCGTCGTAAATCGCCGCGCTCAGCAACGCCTGGCCGCGCGTATATTGAGCCGCCGGCAGATTGCGGCGAACCATCTCCTGCGACCCTATCTGAAGCCAGCGATACCCGGGTGAGCCAGCGTCCCAAAAAGCGATCTGCGCCCGGGTGTCGGAATCTGATTCTGAGATCAGGGTCTTCAGAACCTGCGCCTCGGCCG
>JBBQUE010000776.1:0-2169 GCA_038212805.1 Bryobacterales bacterium
GTATCCCTCCCAGGTCGGGCGGCCTATTCCGCGAGCAAGACGGGCCTGCTAGGGCTTACCCGAGCTCTGGCCCTGGAACTGGCCGGAACGGGTGTCACGGCGGTCGCCATCAGCCCTGGGCCCTTTGCCACCGAGATGAACGCGCCCATCATCAACGATCCGGAGAAGAACGCCGCTTTCGTCGCCAAGATCCCCATGGGACGCTGGGGCGAACTCCATGAAATCGGGCAATTGGCAGCGTTCCTGTGCTCTGACGACGCAGGCTTCATTACTGGAACCGACATATTGATCGACGGGGGCTGGTGTGCGCAATAGGTGCCTACTGGCTTCGTTTTTTGTCCTCGCCGTGATTTTGCTGGCCGGTTGCAAGGGCAGTAAGAGGAAAAGTATCGCGGTGATACCGAAAGGGACTTCGCATCTGTTTTGGATCTCGGTCCGGAACGGCGCAATGGCCGCCGGTAAAAAGTTCAATGTCGATATTCTCTGGAACGGTCCCGCGCAGGAAACCGAATACGGCCGCCAGATCCAAATTGTCGACTCCATGGCGGCCCGCCACGTGGATGGCATAGCGGTCGCGGTAACCGAGCGAAAGGCCTTGGCCCAATCGATCGACCGGGCCATTGCGCAGGGCATCCCCGTCACGGTATTCGATTCCGGGGTGGATTCCGACAAGTACCTCACCTTCCTCGCCACCGACAATTACGAGGCCGGCCAGATGGGCGCGCGTGAACTGGCCCGTCTACTGAACGGCCAAGGCACAGTCGCGCTGCTGATGAACGCTCCTGGCAGCGGATCCACCATGGACCGGGAGCGCGGCTTCGAAGACGTCATGCGGAAAGAATTCCCTAAGATTCAGGTGGTGGCGCGCCAGTACGGGCAATCCGACCGCGCGAAGGCCCGGACCTCGGCTGAGAATATTTTGACCGCGCATCCTGATTTGGGCGGCATTTTCGCTTCGGCGGAACCCAGCAGCGTGGGTACCGCGCTGGCTTTGAAATCGAGAAACCTGGGTGGCAAAGTCAAGTTCGTGGCCTTTGATTTCAGTGACACTCTGGTGGAAGATATGAAGGCAGGGGTGATTGACGCCATGGTGGTGCAGGACCCATTCAACATGGGGTTCCAGGCCGTGAAAACATTGACTGACAAACTGAACGGCGTGAACCCGCCGAAGCAAATCGATCTCCACGCGCGCCTGATTGTGAAGGCGGATTTGGAGAAGCCTGAAATCCAAAAATTACTATTTGGGGGGAAATAACATGAGCGTTCTTCGTCCGTCCCGCCGGGCCTTTCTGGCCGCCTCCGCCGCCAGCCTGGCATTCGCCGCAAACAAGAAAGCCATTCCCGTGGGTCTTGAGCTCTTCTCGGTGCGCACGGAGCTGAAGCAGGACCTGATGGCCACCGTTCGCGCCGTCGCCAAGATGGGCTATGACGGCGTGGAGTTCTTCTCGCCCTACTTCGATTGGACGCCGGAGTATGCGAAAGATGTCCGCAAGTTACTGGACGATACAGGCATCCGATGCTTCTCCACGCACAACGGCCCGAAGTCGTTCACGGCCGAAGGCTTGCCGCGCGCCATCGAACTCAACCAAACCATCGGCAGCAAATTCATCATCATGGCCAGCGCCGGACGGGTGCAGGGTCTGGACGGCTGGAAGACCGTGGCCGGCACTCTCAGCCATGCCGCGGAGGAACTGAAAGCCTCGGGCCTTCGCACCGGCTACCACAACCACCAGTTGGAATTCACGCCGCTGGACGGCCAGCTTCCCATTGAGGTGCTGGCGGCCAATACGCCGAAGGACGTGGTGCTGCAGCTGGATCTCGGCACCTGCGTCCAGATGAAAGCCGATCCGGTGGCTTGGATCGTGAAGAACCCCGGCCGGATCGGCTCCCTGCATGCCAAGGAGTGGTCCCCCGAACTGGGATACAAGGCGCTCTTCGGGGAAGGCGTGGTCCCGTGGCAAAAGGTGATCGATGCCGCCATCAAGACTGGCGGGCTGGAATATATCCTGATTGAGCAGGAAGGCAGCCGCTTCCCAGAGTTGGAAACGGCTGAAAAATGCCTGAGCGCGTATCGCAAAATCGTGAAACTCTAGCGCTTCCAGAGATTCTGCGATGGTATCCGCAATGCGCGGTTGAACTTGCTGGAGAAGTTTTCAAACGCAATGATGG
>JBBQUE010000777.1:0-2148 GCA_038212805.1 Bryobacterales bacterium
GCCGCCGCCAACGTTTGTCCATTTAAGTAACTGATTGAAATGTAGCTGGCATTCGAAAGAAAACCCATCGCGTTGTTCTGCACCGTGGTTTTGATGGCCATGTCCTGCCCGCCCGCGCCCGTCTGCTGTGTAATAGCAAAACGAATACCCTCCCGGACCGCATTCCGGAGAACGTTCTGCACGAAGAGTCCCAGCGGAAAATCGATCATCGCAAAAGCCAGCGCAAACAACGGCAGGATCACCAACGCTGCTTCCAGCATGGCGCTGCCCCTCTGGTTTCGCCGGGATGGGTTCGTAGCAACTTTACTCACTCACTTGAGTTATCGGCAGGTACGGCTTGAGCTTTAGGGCATCACTGATTATTTCGAAGAAAATCGTTTCCGGTAAAAGTCCAACAGTGTTATGATCCAGGGCAAGGATCGGAGTTCCTCCGGTATGCGGTTATTTCTGTGTCTGCTTTTCGCTTCCACGTTTGCGGTAAATGCGGAATCCACCGTTTCGTTCGCGCGGCAGATCGCCCCGATTCTGGACGCCCGCTGCCTGAAATGCCACGGCGAATCGATCCAGCTGGGTAAGCTTGACCTCCGCACGCGCGCTGCCGCCCTGACTGGCGGAGAACACGGAGCCGCGCTGGTTCCCGGCCGATCTGAATCCAGTCCGCTCTACCGCCGCGTGGCCGGCCTGGAAAAGCCCGCCATGCCCATGGATGGCAAGCTCAGCGCGGAGGAAGCCGCCCTGCTGAAAGCCTGGATCGATGAAGGCGCAGTCTGGGAAGAAACAGCGTCCCTGAAGGCCTCCGGCCCCGCCCAGCTGGCTTCCATGGAAGATATGGTGCTTCCGCCCGGGGCGCGCGACTATTGGGCCTTCCGCCAACCCGTCCGCCGTACCCCGCCTGGTCCTGGCAACCCCATCGACGCCTTCCTTGAAAAAGCGCGCCGCGACAAAGGCCTTACCGCCGCGCCCGAAGCTGACGCCGCCACGCTGGTCCGCCGGGCCTATCTGGATCTGACCGGCCTGCCGCCGACGCCCACCGATACCGCGGCCTACAGGAACGACCGCCAACCCGGAGCCTGGGATCGCCTGGTTGACCGTCTGCTGGCCTCTCCGCAGTACGGCGAGCGCTGGGGCCGCCACTGGCTGGACGGGGCCCGCTACGCCGATTCGAACGGCTTCGAACACGATTTCGACCGCCCGAAAGCCTGGCGCTACCGCGACTACGTCATCCGTGCCTTCAACCAGGACAAGCCCTACGATACATTCCTGCGCGAGCAACTGGCCGGCGACGAAATTCCCCAGGTGACCAACGACAGCCTGATCGCCACCGGCTTCCTGCGCAGCCACGCCAAGGTGGGTTTCCGCGAAAAGGACAACCCGGAATTCCGTTACGAATACCTGGATGACATGATCGCCACCATTGGGCGCGGCATCCTGGGCCTGACTGTGCAATGCGCCCGGTGCCACAATCACAAGTTCGACCCCATCGCACAGAAGGATTATTACCGCCTGCAAGCCGTCCTCTGGCCCTACGTTGAGGTGGATCATCCGCTGGTACCCGCACCTGAAGCCGCCGCCTACCAGCAAAAGAACGCCGCCGTGAACGCCCGCGTGGCGGAACTCCGCACGCGGATGCTTGCGCTGGAACGGGCCTATCGCGACATTTTGCTTCCGGTTAAGTACCGCAAGTTCCCGCAAAACGTGCAGGATGCCATCGCCACCCCGGAAGCGCAACGGACGCCGGGGCAAAAGCTGCTGGCCAACCAGGTGCTGCTCACCGTCAAAGTGTCCCCGGCCGAAATCGATAAGATCATCCAGCCTGAGGATGCCGTCACGCGCAAGAATTTGCAAGCCGCCATCCAGGCCGCCGAACGCGATCGGCCCGCGCCCATTCCGGTGGCCATGGGCATTACCGATGGCGATTACCGCTTCACGCCCGACGGCCCTGGCGATGAACCCGCGCCGGGCAAAGGGGTCGCCAAAGCGGGTTTCGCTGGCAGTTACCTGCACACCGGCCCCGGCCGAAATGGTGAGACCAGATGCGGTTCACGGCCACGCGGGCCGTCAGTGGGTTCTCTCGGGAAACCAGCCATTCCGCTAGAGCCAGGCGGCGTCCCGACGTCCGGCCACTGGCAGGGGGCAGTTCGGTGGGCG
>JBBQUE010000778.1:0-2143 GCA_038212805.1 Bryobacterales bacterium
GCTGACCACCGGGCCTTCGAGGGTGAACGGACGCTCCAGCAGGCGGCACGCCATGGAGACGTTGCCCACATCGATCAACTGGCGGACTGCGCTGCTGGACACAACGCTATTGCGGCGGCGGATGGCCCCTACCACCTCAGTATGAAATCCATACTGCTCACCGAGCACCCGCAGGGTTTCGGTGTTGCCAGAGGCGCGATGTCCAAAGCGGAAATTCTCGCCCACCAGGACGGCGCGGGCTTGCATGGCGTCCACCAGAATGAGGCGGACGAAGGCTTCGGGGGATAGCTGCGAGATTTCGCGGGTAAAGGGGAGAATCAGCACCCGATCAATGCCTTGCTGCGCGATCAACTGGCAGCGTTGCTCGAGCGTGGTGAGAAGGCGCGGGGCGCGTTCCGGAGCCAGCAGACGCATGGGGTGGGGATTGAAGGTCAGGACGGCGGGCCGCCAGCCATGTTCGCGCGCGGTTTCGACGGCGCGGCGCATAATGTGGCGGTGCCCGGCGTGGACTCCGTCAAAATTCCCGATGGTGACCGCGGCCGGACCGAAGGATGCAGGCACCTCCGCCAGCGTCCGGCAGATCATTCCGCCGGGGCTCCGGTCAGGCCTGCGTGGGTGTGGAGTTCCAGGCCGTCATACGCCAGCCGGACATGCGCGGGGAGGCCTTCCTCAGTGCGGGCGTGCGCTAAGTCATGGCAGATGTGCGTGAAGAACGCGCGCTTCGGTTTCAGAATTTCCACCGACTTGAGCGAGCGTTCGACGGTGGAGTGGGTGGGGTGGGGCTTGTGGCGGAGGGCATCGAGGAAGAGGATATCGAGTCCGTGCAACTTCTCCATGGATTCATCGGGAATTTCGCTGTGATCGGTGAGGTAGGCCGCACCGCCGAAGCGGAAACCGTATACCGTCCCGTTGCCGTGGTTGAGACGGATGGGCTGGAACTCAAGCCCGCATACCTCAATGGCGGTTTCGGTGAAGGGGTGAGGGGTGAGGCGGGGGACGCTTTGCTCAGACCGGCGGCCATCGAAGATGTAGCGGAAGCAGCCCTGGACGCTTTCCAGGGTTTCGGCGGATCCGTAGATGGGGATTATGCCGCCTTGCCGGAAGTTGAAGGGGCGGACGTCGTCCAGGCCCATGATGTGATCGGCATGCGCGTGGGTGAACAGGATGGCATCCAGGCGGCTGATCCGGGCACGCAAGGCCTGCTGGCGGAAATCGGGCGTGGTGTCGATGATCACGTTGCGGCCCAGGTAGCTTACCAGGATGGACGGGCGGAGGCGCTGATCGCGCGGATCCTGCGACGTGCAGACGGCGCAGTTGCACCCGATGGTGGGGACGCCCACACTGGTGCCGGAGCCCAATACCGTAATGCCAACCGCGTCTGCAGACATGGCTAACCGGCTTGCCCAGCATCCCTGGACGCGGCATCGCCGGTCTGAGGCTCCTCGGCGGTGGCGTCGATGGTCAGAGCGTCGGCGGCCAATTCGGCGTGCTCCCGGTTCGATTTTTCCAGCGCCTGGATGTAACGGAACCGGAGTTCGGTGAGGGAGTTTTCAAGTAGCCGTTTTTCTTCGGTGGAGAGGTTGCCGCGAGTCTTTTCCTCCAACATGGCGAGCATGTCGATGGAGTGTCTGGCCAGGCGCAGATCGGCCTCGGGACGGTCTTTTTCTTCGCCGTAATAAAGCAACCCCAACTGCATTTCAGTCTGCATCTTGAGCGATGTGGTCAGAACTTCAAAGTTCGCGGGGGGGAGGGGATATTCAAAGTCACTCATGCCACTTCATATCTTAGCGTCCCCTCAACCGGGAATGTCCGGCTTGCGGCGCAGAGTGGCCCGCACCAATGTATAGCTGCGCAATCCCAGGGGCCCCAGGAGAAACGTGAGAACAAGGCGGGGCCACAACCAGGTTAGGGGGACCTGGTGCTTACTGGCATCCCGCGATTGCCACGCCCCGATGAACAGATCGAAGGCCAGGTAGTGGATCCAGCCGCGGCCAGGGATTGGAAGTCGCCGCCGCCCTTGAAATGGGTGATCAGCAGGACGAGGTAGACCACTGCCAGGCTGAGCGGAAGGGCCAGCGCCGCGATGCGCTGCGTCCATCGCTAGCGGGGCGCGAACAGCAATGCTGGCTGGGCGTCGTGGATC
>JBBQUE010000779.1:0-2138 GCA_038212805.1 Bryobacterales bacterium
TTCCACATGGAAATAATCCTCGACGTCGACCGATAAAATGCTAGGCGATTGCATGCGTAAAAGACAACAACTTCCCTCTACTCCATAGTATGCGAGCCGCAGGTTCCGTCTCACCCGGCGTGGACTTAGATGCAAGAAAAAACTTACCTAGTTCCCGTACGTATGTGCGATATAGTTCACAACTTCGTGCCCTGTTTCCGCTCTATTCTTTTCCTACCGTTCCTGGCAATCCTTTGCCTCGCCGTCCCGGTGGCCATGGTGATGTCGCCGTTACGCTCCCTACCGCGATTTCGAAATTAAATTGAACCCCAACACCTCCGCGCCCGTAGTAGACGATGGTCGGGGCCAGGGCGGGAAGCAGCAAGCATTTATATCCGGCGCAAGAAGTAGCCAACCGAAACTGAACCCTGGAGTCTAACTGCTCGGAGCCTGAACCCATCATGAACACCCTCTGGAACGATATCCGATTTGCCCTCAGGACCCTCGGCCGGTCCCCGGTATTCACGCTGGTGGCGGTGGCCTCGCTCGCTCTGGGCATCGGGGCCAACACCGCCATTTTTTCACTGCTGGATCAGGTTCTGCTACGCCGCCTGCCGGTGAAGGATCCCCAACAACTGGTGCTGCTTTCCATGAACGGTTTCCACTATGGAAGCAATAACGGCGGGAACGCGATTTCCTATCCGATGTTCCAGGATTTCAAGGCCAACAATTCAGTTTTTAGCGACATGTTCTGCCGCTATCCGGATCATCTCAGCCTGGGCACGGCGGGCCGCACGGAACGCGTCGCCGCCGAAATAGTTTCCGGCACGTATTTCCCAGTCCTGGGGATCGGGGCTGCCGTGGGGCGCACTTTTAACGAGGGCGAAGACGTCACCGCCGGCGGCCATCCCCAGGTGGTTCTCAGTTACGGATACTGGAAAACCCGCTTCAATGGCGACCCCGCTGCCGTGGGCCAAACCGTTACCGTCAACGGCCACAACATGACGATCATCGGCGTGGCGCAAAACGGCTTCGATGGCGTGGAACTCGGCCACAAGCCGCAAATCTTCGTGCCGCTCATGATGCAGGAACTGATGACCCCCGCCTGGCATCCCTTGAAGGATCGCCGCCAGCGCTGGGTGAACGGCTTCGGGCGCATGAAGCCGGGGGTTACCGCCGTCCAGGCCCAGGCTTCCTTGCAGCCCTATTTCCACAGCTTGCTTGAAATGGAAGTAAAGGAAGCGGCCTTCCGGAACACCACCGCGGAGGTGCGCGAACTCTTTCTGAAGAACATCATTGAGGTGCTGCCCGGCTCCCAGGGCCGCTCTTATATCCGCGGCCAGATGACCAGGCCGCTGTGGGTTTTAATGGCCCTCACCGCCGGAGTGCTGCTCATCGCCTGCGCCAACGTGGCCAGTCTGCTGGTCGCGAAAGCGGCCTCACGCCAGAAGGAAATGGCGGTTCGATTAGCGCTCGGGGCCAGCCGCGGACGCATCATCCGTCAGCTTTTGGTGGAAAGCCTGCTGCTCTCGTTCGCCGGGGGACTCGCCGGCCTGCTGCTGGCAGTGGGTGCGGACCGCGCTCTCATGGCCTTTCTGCCGCCCGATTCCGTCGCGCTGCAATTGAACGCCACGCCCGACCCGCGGATTCTGGCGTTCACCATTGGAATCTCTCTCCTCACCGGCCTGATCTTCGGGCTCGCCCCCGCGCTCCAGAGTACCCGCACCGATATCGCTCCCACGCTCAAGGATCAGGTGGGCGGCATCGTGGGCGGAAGCGGCGGACAGGTTCGTTTGCGCAAAATGCTGGTGGCCGTCCAGGTAATGCTCTCGCTGGTTCTGCTGGTGGGCGCGGGGCTTTTCATCCGCAGCCTGCGCAACCTGGCGGACCTGGGCCCGGGCTTCCCGTCCACCAACCTGGTGGCCTTCAATGTCGATCCGTCGCTGAACGCCTACAACGTGCAGAAGTGCAAGGCTTTCTACCGCACGTTGGTGGATTCAGTGAATTCCATCCCTGGCGTCCGCTCCACCGGGCTGGCGTCCGTCCGCATACTGGAAGACAACGAGTGGGATTCTTCAGTCACCGTGGAAGGCTATCATCCCGATTCCAAGAACACGCCCAACCCCTACATGAACTCCATCTCGCCCGGTTATTTCGAC
>JBBQUE010000780.1:0-2130 GCA_038212805.1 Bryobacterales bacterium
TTGCGGTCTTGAGAGTAGCCGCGTGCCACCGCTAGCGGACCCGCCAACTCTTGCCGCCGCCTGCCTTGGAGCCCCAGCAAGGCTATGGCTGTCGTCTCCGGATAGGACGGGACATCCACGTGCAGCACGTTGGGATTTCCGGCGCTCCAGCCCCCATCCCGGCCCCGGCGGCTGAAAAGCAACTCCTCGCCTTCCTGTACGCGAGCCCGGATGGCTGGGTCCGGTTTCAGGAAATCCGCCTTTTTGAGCGCCAGCAAGGTAAGTGCGGTCGGCTCTACCCAAGCGCTGTTCCCCGGACGCCACGGCCAGCCCCGGTAATTGACGTTTACGTCGGTCTTGAGGAAATGAAAATACGAAGCCAGACGGACGATCCAGCGGGATTCCTGCCCGCTCATACCTAACAGCCAGCGGACCGATGCGGTATCCGGCTCCAGAAGCAGGCCAAGCGCTGTAACCCACGTAGAATCTGAAACTTGCGACCCAGCACGCCAACTGCCGTCGGGCCGCTTCCAAGTTCGAACCCGCTGCATGGCCGGCTCTAAAGCCGCGCTATTCCTGGGATAACCCAAAGCCAGCATGGCGTAAACCGTGGGCTCCATCCACGACTGCTTGCCGGGGAAGTACCCCCAACCGCCGTCGGGATTCTGGGCGCGCCGCAGGAAATCTAACCGGGATTCAACATAGCGATCACGCACTAATAGGCTAATCGGCGGATTACTTCAAACCTTTAGCCTCCGCCTCGCAATAACTCCTCCGCATACATCGCACCGGCCGGCGTATCCTCATGCTTAAAGAAGACGTAGGCATCCCGTCCGCCCGCCAGTAACCCATGGGCGCGGGCGGCAATATCTACCCGCTCCTCGGGGGTATAGTCGTCCTTTCGCAGACGGGAATACACAAACGGAGCCGTCAACACCTCTGGAATCACCAGCTTTTCCGATTCCGCCAGACACAGCGCCACGCTCCGCTGCCGCAGCAACTCATACACGGCATCCGTCAACCAGGAGGCATGGCGAAACTCAAACGCATACCGGATCCCGTCCGGCAGTTCGCCCAGAAACTCCGCAAGCACGGCCGTATCGCACGTGAACCCGGGCGGCAGTTGAAACAACACCGGCCCCAGCCTTCCCGCCGACCGCAGCGGATCAATGGCGCGAAAGAACAGCTCCGTAAACTCAGCCTTTTTCAGCCGCTGGATGTGGGTGATCCGCATGTGCGCCTTCAATGCAAAAACGAAGCCAGATGGCGTTTCATTCACCCAGTTCTCCAAAGTGGAGGCCGACGGCAACCGGCGGAACGTGTAGTTCACTTCCACCGCATTCAACCGGCTGGCATACACTGATAGAAACTTCTTGGATGGGGTCTTGGCCGGGTAGAAGTCCGGCTTCCAACTTGCGTAGGCGAACCCTGAGGTGCCGCTATACAGCCGTGCCATAAACCTAAGGCTACACTGGTTAAAGAGCCCTAATGCAATCTATCGCTCACTCTTCCAAACCCGCAGGGCCCAAACCCGCCGCGCAGCGTCTGGGCGTGCTCTGGCCGGATATCTGGGCGCTGGTCAGGCCTCGCCGGGGCATCCTGGCCATTGGCTTCGTTTTGATGCTTATCAACCGGGTGGCAGGCCTGGTTTTGCCCGCATCCACCAAATATCTGATCGACGACGTGCTGGGCAAACATAATCTCAAGCTGCTGATGCCGCTGGTGCTGTCGGTGGTGGCGGCCACCGCGATTCAGGGAATTACGTCGTTCTCGCTCACGCAATTGCTCTCGAAAGCCGCCCAGCGCCTGATCGCCGAAATGCGCGAAAAGGTCCAGGAACACATCGGCCGCCTCTCGGTGGCCTATTTCGATTCGAACAAAACGGGCACGCTGGTCTCGCGCATCATGAACGACGTGGAAGGCGTCCGCAACCTGATCGGCACTGGCCTGGTGGACTTCGTAGGCGGGATTATTACCGCGCTGCTGGCGGTGGTCATTCTCGTCCGCATCAGCGGGGCCATGACCGGCGTGGCCGTCGCCGTCATCCTGTGCTTCGTGGTGGTCCTGCAGCGCGCCTTCAAGACCATCCGCCCCATATTCCGGGAGCGCGGCAAGATCACGGCGGAGGTTACCGGACGCCTGACTGAATCG